>WRHA01000310.1 GCA_009783395.1 Defluviitaleaceae bacterium | reverse complement strand
CCCGCCGCGCCGATCTTATGCCGCCGTTCCAACCGGACGGAAGCCCGTCGGACACTAAGTTTTGTGCGGTTTTGGAAGATGTATTGACGCGGGGGATGAACCTTAGGGTTGAGTGGCTTTACTGCCGCGACGACGGCGACCTTCTGCTTATGGAGGCCGCTCTTTTGCGTATCGAAATTGAGGGCGTACCCCATGTTTTGATATTTCTGAATGATGTGCGCGATACGCGAAAATCGCGCATAAACGAACGCATTTCGCGCCAGCGTTTGCAGGCAATGGTCGACTACTGCCCCATTGCGTGCGGCATGATTGACGAGCATTTTAATGTAATTGAAGTCAACAACGAGATTTTGAACCTCTTTGACATTACAAGCAAGCAAACTTTTACGGAGCGTTTTTTTGAATTTTCGCCCGAATATCAGCCCGACGGTCAGCTTTCGCGCCGCAAGGCGTTGGACAAGCTGACGCAGGCCTTCGAAGCCGGGCGCATACGCTACGAGTGGTTGCATCAGAGGCTTTTCGGCGAACAAATCCCCTGCGAGGTGACGCTTGTTAGTGTGCAATTTGAGGACACACGGGCGGCGGTTGTTTATATAAACGACCTTCGCGAAACAAAAGACTCCATCGCAATGGTGGAGAGGATGCAGACGATTGCCTTTACCGACGAATTGACCCAGCTTCATAATCGTCGCTATTTTATGCAAAACGCCATTGCAAAACTTGAAGTTTGCAAGGCGAACAGCGAACCGTTTCACTTGATCATGGCGGATCTCGACCATTTCAAGGGCGTAAACGACACCTACGGCCACCAAATCGGCGACGAGGTTTTAAAAATTACCGCAAAAAGGATCGTCGGGGTAACACGAAAGTCAAATCTGGTCGCTCGTTACGGCGGCGAAGAATTTATAATTATGCTGGCCGACATGGATTACGAAGCCGCCTTAAGCAACGCCCGCCGCATACAAAAAGCCATGGAGGATGCACCTGTTGTGATAAAGGGTATGTCGCTGGGTCTGACAGTTTCTCTGGGCATTGCAACCCTCGAAAGCCCCTCCGACAGTCTCGACGATATTATTCACAGGGCCGACGTAGCCCTGTACGGCGCGAAGCGCACGGGACGAAACAAAGTAATGGAATACAAAGACGCAAAAGACCTAAACTGGTAGCACGCCAAGCGGCACGCCAAGCGTGCATTGGGCACCGTGGACATCCGGAGGGGGGCGGCACACTACGTCTCGAAGCCGGTTACTGTTCTCCCTAAATATGTTGTGAGAAAATTTGCCTGCCGAGGAGGTTGATCATGAAAACAATATCAACCCTGCAAGAGTTAAACATACCGTTAAAACATCAGCGTTTTATTTCCGAATTTCTGCGACAGGCAAAGAAAATCCGCACTTTTGATAAAATCGACGCGTTTATCCTGTTCGGAAGTTGCGCACGCGGCGATGCACATGAAAAAAGCGATGTAGATATTATGGCTGTGGGCGACAAAATCGGAGACGAAACACTTTTTGATTTGTATGACTGCTCGGTCTATCCCGGATGGCGCGAGAATGAAAATCGTGTGGATAACGATGTTTTTGTCTCTGATCGAAATTATTTTGATGTACACAAAAACGACATCGGCAGTCTTCATTGGCGAGTTGCCGAAGAAGGAGTGAGCTTGAATGGATTACTACAGGCTGTCTGATGAGCCGATACAAGCGGCGAGGCTAAACAAGGAAAACGGCTTGTATCGTATGTCCGTACACATGTCAACTTTGGCAATTGATGTTTTACTCAAATCAGTTTTGTTTCGCATGAATCAAAGCGACAGCCTTATAATGAGTCACAACCATTTGGGTATCGTTGATGTAATCGAAAGTCGCTATCCACGAAGAGACCACGTTCGTCACGCAGCAAAACTCAGCCGAAAATATTTCAAAGATTCACGCTACTCAAATTCGGAAAATTTCCCCATCTTCACAAAAGAGTTGGCAGAGGCCTTCATCGGCTATGCCGAATTGATAAAAAAATATGTAGACACGGAGTGTCAATCCACGCTAGAGGACATGCAAAAGAAGCACGCCCGGATACGCCTACCATTCTCCGACGGTTAGGGGGAGGATTTTTTTAAAATCGCCGCATTTTATTTCTATGTTCGCCTTCATGAACGGTAGTTTTCGGAAAAACATTTGCGCGTTTGTAAACGCGGACAGCTTTATGTCAAACGGGATTTCGCCGCGTGCGGGGATTTTATACGTCGTGGCGGCGAAACGTACATAGTTTTCGGGGCAAAAGATTTCCAGGCGGGCGGGTTCGCCGGTGTTGTTTGTGACTTCAATTGTGCCGCGGTCGGAGTATCGATATGTGCTGCGATTCATGCGAAAAACAAAGGGCGGCAGTCGGCGGTAAATTATTTCGGCAGAGCATCTGGCAACGTCTGTGCCGATTATAATCTCTTCGCGGGCGATGTTTCCCTTAATTTTCGCGGGATCGATGGTGAAAGTAATGGCGGCGGTGTTTGTTTCGTCGAAATCGGACGCGGCAAGCTTGCCGGACGAAAACGAAAGCCACGGCGCGGAAAAACTAAGGGGCGCCTCGACATAACCGCCGTCGGATTTTGTTAAAATTATCTCCCCCGAAATTTTTTCGTTATCGTCGGGGGTTCGCGAAAATTCGTGCCGCTCTTCTCCCGCAATCTCAAGCCACGTCCGCCCTTTAAGGCCGGACAGCACAAAAAAATTGTCCATTGCGCGTTCGCGGTTTGCGTCCTTGTGCAACGATTCGTAAACTTCCATATATTTGTAGCCCGTCGCAAGAAGCAGCATGTAAAACTCGCTGTCGGTAAACATTCGCCGTGCCTGCGCGGGGTGGCTGAGTGAATAATCGTAAAAATCGGAGATGTTTGCAATGGTATTGCCGTCGGGCGTTGTTATCGACATTTTTGTAAGCTTTGCGGTTACGGGGATTTCTGCCTCTCCGCCGTTTGTTGTAATAAAAAAGCGCGACATAACGCTCTCGCCAATGTCGAGCCCTGCTGTCTGCGCGTTAAATGTGTAAGTAATCGTTGTGTTTCCCTCAAATTTTTGCGGCTCGAAAGTAAGCCCGCTCAGGCGCGAAAGAATTTCACCCCTAAGCACGCCGCCGCCCGTGTTTTTTATATGAAATCGCCCCGTGTACGTGTCCGTTGTTTCGATAAAAACAGCGGTTGTGTCGGCGGAAAGAGCCGGTAAGGGGAGTTCATATTTTTCACTCAAATGCTCACGCTCCGATTGTAGCGCAGTTTAATTGCCGCGACCGCCTGCGAATATGTGCCGAGCCTTTCCCAGCCGTCCTCAAGCTCCTTTTTGAATCCTTTTGAGGCAAGCATTTCCTTGTCGGCCTCGGATTTAATGCGTTCGCTTGCGAAAAAGGTTGCGTCCTTTGTGCCTTGGTCGTAATCGAAGCGTTGGAGAAAACCGTCGATTACGCCGGGATTGTTTCTAAAAGCCCAAGCGATCTGCACGTCCTCGATAAAAATTTTCTCGCCTTCGTAGCGATAGAAGAAAATTCCTGCCAAGAATCCGCCGTCTTGTGCAACAAAAAACCGTCGGCTTACATCCGTAAGTACTTTTCGCATCTTTTGCGACCACACAATAAGATGCTCCGGCGGCTCGAGGCTCGCCAATTTGTCACGCGTCGCATTTTCCACAAGCATCGCGTGAATTTTCGGCAACATGGGGACAATCACGCCCCTGCGGTTTGAATAATCGTTAATCTCCAGCATCTAAACGCCTCCTGCTCAGATTATAGCCAATGGCATTGGATTTTTCAACGAACTGCGATATTATAGAAAAAAAATTTTGGTGCGGGTAGTGACACTACCCGCACCAAAATTTTCATGGAGAAATTTTAAAATGCTATCATTTGAAGATGCGGCAATCGCCCTCGACGAAATTGCCGACGCGTTGCCGCCGGAAATTTTTGACGGGCTGAATGGCGGATATGTGCTTACGGAGCAAAGGCTTTACGATGAAAACGGGCTTATTATTTTGGGACAATACCACCGCGAACCCCACGGCCTCGGGCGATACATCACCGTGCATTATGGCTCGATGGTTGAGGTTTACGGCTATTCGCCGCAAAAATTTCGCCGCGAATTAAAGCGGGTGTTGCACCATGAGCTTACTCACCACCTGGAAGATCTTGCCGGAGATAAATCGCTCGAAATTCAAGATGAGATAGACAAAGCGGAGATGCTCGGGTTATAATGAACGCAATTTTTCTAAGGGGGTTTTGCCGTGTCATTGAGATTCATTGCCGACAGAACACGTGTTGAGGTGAAAAACGAGCTTAACGACATGCCATACATAACAACGGTAAACAGCGTTATGGAGGAACGACAATGCGTACTTTTGGACATCATGCGCCTTGGCGGCAAGGAAGTACGCCTTGCGGCCGGGCGGCCGTATACATTGCGTTTCTTTACAGAGCGAGGTGTTTTTAGCTTTTCCGGCGTAATGCGTGGGTTTATTAAAAAGGGCGATTTCGATTTCATGCTGTTTCAAACGTCGGGCGAAGCCAAAAAAATCCAACGCAGGCAATCGTTCCGCCTCGCCTGCGGCGTCGACATCGAATTTACAACCATTGATGGCGAAATAGTCATGCCTCACAAAGGATTTATCCGCGACATTTCCAGCGGCGGGATTCGCCTTCTTACAGTCGAAGAGATTAACCCGACACATCTTGTACAGCTCCAGCTGCCGATGATCGACGAAAAGTTTTGGGTTTACGGTACAATTTTGTCAAAACGAGAGGTGCCCGAAGAAGCAAAATACAATTGGCAACACGGCATCGAATTTGTCGGCCTAACCAATGCCGAAACGGAAAAAGTAATAAAATATGTACACAACGAACAACAAAAATCACGTGCAAGGTAAAACGCGCTATCACGCCGCGGGAGCTAAAAAAGCTCCCTTTTTTTTGCAATCGCCGCCAAAAATCTTTCGACACTCGTGTTTATAACAAGCTCTTCGTCGATGCCGGAGGCTTCGATTAATGCTTTTGCGTGAGACACCTCGCCCACATGCGTTGCATAATGTGCGTCCGACGATGCGAGCACCGGGACGTGCATTTTTTTACATAACTGCAGGATTTTTTCGATGGTTGCACTGCCGTTGTAGCGATAAGAGCGCGGGTTAAGCGACTGATTGTTTATCTCAATAATAGTGTTCGTGCGTGATGCGGCAGATACGACGGCCTCGATATCGATATCGAAGAAGCAGTCGCCGGGATGCCCCAAAATATGCATGTCGCGATTGTTTTCTATTGCGGAAACTACTGCGCGAGTGTGATTCGCTTTGTCCGACGGAGGAAACGTGCCGCGATGAAGCGACGCAATAACAAACTCCATTTTTGCAAGCAAATCCGCCTTCAAATCCAGCTTGCCCTCCTCCAAAATATTGCACTCCGCGCCCTTAAACACACGCACGCCATGTATTACATCAGGCAAGCTCCACAAATTTGTAAAATTATACAAACATGCCGCGCCGGGCATTGCAGGCGCGTGGTCGGAAATTCCGATATATTCAAGCCCGATTTTTGCGGCGTGCGCCGCGTTTTCGGTGATTGTGCTGTATGCGTGGCCGCTGTTTATCGTGTGACAATGTACGTCCAGGACGAAATTCATTTGTAAAACCTCCGTTTCTCTTATATTATAGCGCGTACAAGGCGGTGGTTGCAATTTTTGAAATCGGTAAAATCACAAAAGCGCAGGGGATTCGCGGCGAAGTTCGCGTTTTCCCGACAACAGATGACCCTTCTCGATTCGACAAACTTATCGGCGAGGACGTAAAACTAAAAAATGCAAACGAAGTCATGAGTGTTTTGAGAATTTCAAATGCGCGCTTGCAAAAAAATATCGTAATTATAAAATTCGACGGCATAGACACAAGAAACGCGGCGGAGGAGCTGATCGGCGCGATTATTTGCGTGGACGAGTCACAAGCCCTGCCCCTTGGTGGTGATGAATTTTACGTCCGCGATTTAATCGGGCTTCGTGCGGAGACGGAAGAAGGCGAATTTTTGGGTGAGATTTCGCGAGTTTTTCCGACAGGCGCGAACGACGTGTATGTAGTTTCCGGCGAAACGGAGTTTATGGTTCCCGCAGTGAAGGATTTTGTGAAAAAAGTTTCACTTGCGGAAGGGAAAATTATTTTGCGACTTGCCGACGGGTTGCGGGAGCTTTTTGCATAGGCGACTGCCGAAAGACGAGGAGATGCCAAATGGACAATGCTAAATGCGTTCGCCTTGCGGAAGTCGAGATCGACTTAAACACTGCGCGGATTTTGGGACACGAGTACGCCTTAAAATTTCTCGCGCTCCCGTATCGCGCAGACGGCGAGCATTTGTATGTTGCGATGACAGAGCCGAAAAATGTTGCGAGGGTCAGGGACTTGGCGGATGTGACGGGATTGTTTGTTGTTCCCGTTTTGGCGGAAGAAAATGATTTGCGGTTTTACATAAACAGGATTTTCGGCGGAGAGGAAATCGAGTCGATTGCGTCAAAATTTCTGGTTGACGAGCGGCTTAAAAATCGGGGAGGTGCCGGGATTCCGGCAGGAATTTTGGCGGACATTTCCGCCGCGCCAACCGTGCGATTTATTGATTCGCTGATTGAAGCGGGCGTTGTGCGCCGTGCA
>WRHA01000309.1 GCA_009783395.1 Defluviitaleaceae bacterium | reverse complement strand
CGCCGTTACGCTTGAAAATTTAAAGCATGTTTTCCGCGTGCCGATCGACACGTTTTTTGACGTACCCGACAGAAAACTATACGCGGTAAAAGAGCGCGACTATCGCAATGCCACGCGCAAAAAAAAAGTCCTCACAGCCATCGACATGCTGGATGATCACGAACTAAAATTCCTTTCTCATGTAATAAAGGGGTTTGTCAAGTTGCGACTCCTTCTCTCCTCATAAAAATTTTTGCAAAAATAAGTTATAATGCAGAGGATGCGAAGGGGTGTCTTAGGATGATGTTTAATGATGTTCAATGATGCCAACAACCTGATGAAGGTTTTTCGTGCAATTCTCATCATAATCGGTGCGTTGGCGGCGGCAAATTTTTTTGTGTCGCTGCTTTTTTCGTGGCATTTTGGCAGTATTTTGCTTGCGATTGTTGCGGCGGATTTGATTTTTTGCGGAATTTTTCTTGAAAAAATGCCGATTTGGGGGCGGCGTATGGTTTTGGCGTTTTATTCTGTGCTGATAATTTTTGCGATATTTTTGGCAGGTTACGGCAACACACGCACGCCCGATGCGGACGCGGCGGCGGTAATTGTGCTGGGCGCAGGGCTGAGGGACGGCGAGCCGGGCGGGCATCTTGCGCGAAGGCTTGATGCGGCGGCGGAATTTTTGCACGACAACCCCCACGTGCCGGTTGTTGTAACCGGCGGTCTCGGCGCGGGGCAAACAGTCACCGAAGCACAAGCAATGGCAACATATCTTATGAGGGCGGGCATAGCAGAGGAGCGAATTTTTCTTGAAGACACCTCGACCTCAACTTTTGAAAATCTGCTAAACTCCCGAAAAATTTTCACCCGCGAAATGACGATCCATCCCAACTATCATCACTATGTAATAGTCTCAAACGATTTTCACATCTACCGCGCCACAAGAACCGCAAACCGCCTCGGCCTAAACGTAAGCGGCCTGCCCGCACCAACCCCATGGCACAGCCTGGCCCCAAACTACCTAAGAGAAATGGCCGCCACAATAGCCTTTTGGTTGCAAGGCTAAAAAAATATTACATAATACCCCCCCGCAAACAAAAATCCCGGCAACATATTGGCAACGCGAATTTGAGCCCCAAGAGCCATGTTCGCGCCGATGCCGAGAATCATTACGCCGCCGATGCCGGAGAGCTGGGCAATTAATGCGTCGGAGAAGACGTCCTGTAATTGAGCGGCGAAAAGCTCGATGCTTCCTTGGTATAAAAAAACGGCAACGGCGGAAAAAAGTACGCCGATGCCAAAAGTTGATGCAAATGCGACGGATGCAACGCCGTCGATAAGGGATTTTGCCGTGATGATGCTTTGGTCGTCGCGAAGCCCGCTGTCGAGAGACCCCACAATTGCCATTGCGCCAACGCAAAAAAGCAGAGTAGAGGAAACAAAACCCTGCGCAAAAGTCGATTCACCATCACCCTTGGTGAATTTTTTTTGCAAAAAAAGCCCGAACGCATTCAGATGATCGTCAATGCGAAGCAACTCGCCAACCAAAACGCCCAGCGCAAGCGACGTTACCATAAGCATTATATCGCCGCCAAGCGCGCCCGAAATCCCGATTATACATACACAAAGCCCCATTGCGCGAATAATGGCCGCTGTAATTTTTTCGTTAATCCGTCCTTTAAGTAACAGCCCAACCGCGCCGCCCGCAAGGATTGCGGCGGCGTTTATTATCGCCCCGGTCATGAAAAAAAATCCTCTCATTATAAATCGGTGCGACGAGTTGGTGCGGGTAGTGTGGCTACCCGCACCAACTCACCGATTTTTTCATAACATGTATCATATCATACAAACTTGCGACAAACTTGCGGCAAACTTGCCACGCAAACTTGCTTTTTCAGGCTAAATCCTTATAATCGTAGGAATACATATGAAAGGAGGTGTTCTTGTGGACATCGCCGTAAAAAACTTATACGAGCAACTTATTGCGGAAATTAGAAAATACCGCCGGGACACCTCGCTTGATATGATCGAACGCGCCTTTAATATGGCGAACGAGGGGCATTTTAATCAGTACCGCAAAACGGGCGAGCCTTATATCATGCATCCCCTTACCGTTGCTGTTTATCTTGCGGAAATTCGAACAGACCTCGAGTCGATTGCCGCCGCTATTTTGCATGATGTCGTCGAAGATACACATTTCACACGCGAAGATATTTTGAAACGCTTTGGGGAAGATGTCACTCTGCTTGTTGATGGCGTGACGAAAATCGCCAAGGTTGCATATGTCTCCAAAACGAGCCGCCAGGCCGAAAATTATCGCAAAATGTTTTTTCATATGTCGCAGGACGTGCGCGTTTTGCTTATAAAAATTGCGGACAGGTTGCACAACATGCGCACGCTCAGCGGGCATCCTGAGGAAAAACAGCGCGAAATAGCGCAGGAAACGCTGGACATTTACGCACCGCTTGCGCACAGGCTCGGTATTGCAAAACTGCGATACGAACTCGAAGAACTCGGCTTTATGTACAGCGACCGCAAGAAATACGACGAGCTTTTAAATAAAATTGAGATAAAGCAGTCGGGACGTCAGGAAATCGTTGAGCAAATAATGAAGGAAATCCGCGCACGCCTCGAAACCGAAGGAATACTTGCGCAAGTCGAAGGTCGCCCAAAGCGGCTTTATTCGATTTACAAAAAAATGATTTCTCGCGGAAAGTCGCTGGCAGAAATGTTTGATATTTATGCCGTGCGCATTCTTGTTGAAGAAAAAGGCGAATGCTATGACGTGCTGGGCGTAATGCATGATATGTACACGCCGATTCCCGGCCGCATGAAAGACTATATCGGCCTTAAAAAACCAAACGGCTATCGCTCGCTTCACACGACGCTTATGGGGCCGGGCGAGCCGTTTGAGGTGCAAATCCGCACATTTGAGATGCACGCCGTCGCAGAATACGGCATTGCGGCACACTGGAAATACAAGGAAAGCGGCAAGGCCGCGAAGGATAAATGGCTACAGGAAATCATGGATTTACAGCGCAATATGTCCGGCAGCGACGAGTATCTCGACGCGCTTAAAATGGACTTGGACGCATTTGCCGAGCATGTTTACTGCTTCACGCCCAAGGGTGAAATAGTTTCGCTTTTAAGCGGCGCGTGCGCGATTGACTACGCATACACAATTCACTCCGCCGTAGGCAACCGCATGAACGGTGCGCGCATAAACGGAAAAATTGTTCCCGTGGACACCGAGCTCCAAACCGGCGACATGGTTGAGATAATAACGAGCCAAAACGTCAAAGGCCCGAGCCGCGACTGGCTAAACATCGTTAAAACAAACGCCGCAAAAACAAAAATTACGCAGTGGTTTAACAAAGAATCTCGCGGAGAAAACCTGCGCAAGGGGCGCGAAGCCCTCGAAGCCTCCGCAAAAGACGAAAACATGGACTGGGAAACCCTCTTGCAGGATCGCCGCGAAACAGACGTTTTAGAGCGTTTCAACTGTCGCACAATCGACCAGCTTTATGTAATGGTTGGGGTTGGCGGGCTTAAAGAGAAAATCGTCGTGCATCATCTCATGCGCGAATTCGAAAAATCCTTGCCGCCGCCCACCGACGAAGAGCTGATCCAGAATCTTATCGACGCCACCGACAAGCATGAAATTGCAAAGAAGAAAAGCGGCATCGTCGTTAAAGGCATCGGCGACACTGCGGTGCGTTTTGCACGATGTTGCAGTCCGCTTCCCGGCGATGAAATTTTGGGATATGTAACACGCGGGCGCGGCCTTACCGTCCACATGACCAACTGCATTAATATTGTAAGAATGGATGAATTTGAACGCCGCCGCCTGATTGAGGCGCAGTGGCACGCCGATTCCAAGCGCGGCAACAGCTATCACACCGAAATGCGCCTGAATTGTGACGCCCGCGACGGTCTTCTCGCAGACATTACGCGCATCCTCGCCGAAGAAAAGGTGCATGTAACAACCATTAATGCCCGAACGATTCAGTCGGAATCCATTATTTTTGTGGGGCTTGAAATCGCGGACGGCAACCGACTCAACGCCCTCAAGAAGAAGCTAAAAAATATTCCCGGCGTGGGGGATATTATGCGGGTTGCAGTATAGTGCCAAACTCCGACGTTTTGACGGTGAGCTGTGTTTTGCGAGGGCATGAGTGTCGAAACGAGGTGCAGGTTGTTGCGCAGGTTTTTTTCCCGGGGGCGAGGTTTTCGTTTGGGGAAGATATTTGTGCCAACGGATTTTGTGTCGAGAGCTTTTTTGACGGAGGGGCCGCGTGGGCGGTTATTTATAAAAACGGCGCGGAGATAACACGAGAGAAATTTGCGGATGGCGGTGAGAGCTTTTTAAATTCTCGCCGTATTTTAATGTTGGCGATTTATCATGCGTTGCAACGGGCGGTTGGCGCGCATACGCCCTGGGGCGCGCTAACAGGGATTCGTCCGTCGAAATTGGTGCGGGAGTGGATGGGGGACGGATGCGGAGATGACGACATCTTGGCGCGACTTGCGAATCCGTTTTGTGTGAGCGACGAGAAGGCGCGGCTTGCGGTGGCGACGGCTCATGCGGAACAGCGCGTGGAAGCGCGGATTAGCGGAAGCGTCGGGCTGTATATCAGTGTGCCGTTTTGCCCGTCGCGATGCATTTATTGTTCATTTAACACGGCGGACAAGCCCGCCGATGCAGATTTTTTGGCGCGATATGTTTCCGCGATTATCGACGAGATACGTGAGAAAGTGATTTATTTGCGCGAGAGCGGTTTGCGGATTTCTTCAATTTACATAGGTGGCGGCACGCCGACTTTTTTGCCGAACGCTTTGCTTGAAAAAATGCTGTTTGCTGCGCGTGAAAATTTTGCAGAATTCCTTATGCTCGACGCGGAATTTACCGTTGAAGCGGGGCGACCGGATACATTGACCCCTACGAATTTGCAAATTTTGCGCAGGTATGGCGTAAATCGCATCGCCGTTAATCCGCAAACCCTGAATGATGCCGCCCTTGCGGCAATCGGGCGCAGTCACACAGCCGCTGATTTTTTTCGTGCGTTTGCCCTTGCGAGGGATGCCGGATTTGACTGCATAAACACCGATTTAATCGCAGGCCTGCCCGGCGAAACAGACGGGGACATGCGCCGAAACATGGACGCACTCGCGCCGCTTGCCCCCGAAAATATCACAATCCACACCCTCGCGATTAAACGTGCATCGCACTTGAAGGCACGCCAAGCGTGCATTGGGCGCCGTGGACATCTTGTGGTAGGCGACATTACGTCTCGAAGCCGGATTGCGTTCGACGCCTGTGAACAAATCGGTGCGAAAAACTTCGGCAAAAATTCCGTTGAAGCCGCGCTTTCTGTTGCCGCCGAATCCTGCGCGGCCATGGGGCTTTCGCCGTATTATTTATACCGCCAAAAAAACATGGTCGGCCTGTTTGAAAATGTCGGATACGCCCTGCCCGGCCGCGAGTGTCTCTACAATGTCGGCATGATGGCCGAGGTGCAAACGATTTTGGGTATCGGCGCGGGCGCGGTAAGTAAATTTGTTCGGGGCGCGAAAATCTCTCGCGAATTTAACGCAAAGAATCCCGAGGTTTTTGTTGCAAGGCGCGCTTTTGCTCCGCAAAAATAAGCTCTCTTTTTGACATCGGGATAATTCGCGGTATAATTTTACATCTCAAATACCGGGAGGCAACCCCATGATACAAGCACCAAGAGGCACGCAGGACGTCTGCGGCGAGGACATGAACATTTGGCATCACATCGAGGCGTGCATACGCGAGGTGACGGATGCGTTTGGGTTTGATGAAATTCGTGTACCTATTTTCGAGAACACCGAGCTTTTTTTGCGCGGTGTGGGCGACACGACGGACGTTGTGCAAAAGGAAATGTACACATTTGAGGACAAGGGCGGCCGCAGTATTTCCCTCAGACCGGAGCAAACAGCCGGCGCGGCGCGGGCCTACATCGAGCGCGGTTTGCACAACCGCCCCCAACCGACAAAGCTATACTATTTCGGGCCGAATTTTCGCTACGAACGGCCGCAGGAAGGTCGCTTTCGCCAGCATAATCAGTTTGGCGTGGAGGTTTTTGGTGCGTCGGGCGCGGCGGCAGAGGCCGAGGTTATTTCAATCGGATGGGAAGTGCTGAAAAAAATCGGCGTGCGCGACGTTGCCGTTTGCATAAACAGCATCGGTTGCCCCGATTGCCGCAAGGTTTATCACGAAAATTTGAAGAATTTTTTAGGCCGGCGCATGGAAGATTTGTGCGGGCTTTGCAAATCGCGGTTTGAAAAAAATCCGCTGCGCGTGCTGGACTGCAAAACGCCGGGTTGCAAGGACATTATGCAAGCCGCGCCGTCGGTTTTGGACGCGCTCGACGACGAGTGTCTCAGCCATTTTGCCGAACTGCAAAATCTGCTTTCGCGCATGAAAATTCCCTTTGAGGTTGACCCGAAAATCGTGCGAGGGCTTGATTATTACACGCGCACGGTGTTCGAATTTATCGCACCCAACCTGCCGACCGTAATCGGCGGCGGCCGATACGACGGGCTGATTTCGCAAATCGGCGGCTCGCCGACGCCCGCCGTGGGCT
>WRHA01000308.1 GCA_009783395.1 Defluviitaleaceae bacterium | reverse complement strand
ACGGTTCGCGAAATCCGATTGTTATTCTTGTAACGGCCAGCGGCGACTTTACGGCGGATTTTGGCGACCTGCGCAACGCGGGCATACCCGTTCGAACAGTGCGCGTACAGGACTTTGCAACAACCGGCACAATGTCGCGTCAATTTACCTCCATTGCAAACACGCATCGCGGAATTGCCGAACCGCCTCCGATGACGGAGTATACCGAACCGGAACCGACACCCGCACCGACCCCCACGCCATCCCCATCCCCTACCCCCGAGCCAACACATGTCGAGGACAATGCGGATGTTGCGCAAACCGCGGAAACCGATGAACCGGCGGAGGATGAAATATCCGACGAGGCCGACGCAAATGCGCCGGAGGCATCGCCCGAAACCAATGATGCTATCGATTCGAACGATACCGTCGACGCCGCCGCCTACGATATAAGCGATATAAGCGAAAATGCAACCAATGACGCAATCGAAGACGATGAAGTCGACGAAGACCCGGACGATGACGCCGACGAGGAATTCGACGAGGAAACCGAGGCGGCAGATCCGGATGACAATGAGCTTGAAGACGCCCCAAACATCGGCCAATACGCCGCCTTGATTTTATTAGCCATTGCGTCGGGAATTGCGGCATTTTTCAGCGTAATCGGATTTATAAGGGTGGTGGTGTAGCGTGGCGCGAAGGAGAAAAGCCAAGGAGCCGCCGAACTATGGCGGTCAGGCCGTTATGGAAGGCGTAATGATGCGAGGAAAAAAAGGCTATGCTATGGCTGTGCGCCGCGCAGAAGGCAGCATTTCCGTTGTCGAGGGGTCGCTTTCCAACATCGCTCAAAAAAATCCCATACTTAAATGGCCGCTTATTCGCGGCGTACACGCACTTGTAAGCTCAATGTCGCTCGGCTTTGCCTCGCTTTCGCAGTCCGCCGACATAGCCTTCGACGGCATAGAGGAAGAAGAAAATCCGTCGCGCTTCGAGAAATTTTTATTCGAAAAATTCGGTGACAAGATTTACGACTTTATGAAATGGGCGGCTATGGCTTTTGCTATTTTGTTTGCCGTCGGGCTGTTTTTTTTGTTGCCGTCATTTATCGGCGATGTCACCAATCGATTCACCCCTGTGCCGTCTGCATTTATCGGCATAGTTGAAGGTTTTGTGCGGATTATAATCTTTGTGGGTTACATAGTGGTCGTGTCGCGAATGAGTGATATTCAGCGCGTTTTTCAATATCACGGCGCGGAACACAAGGCGATTTCCTGCCACGAAAAAAAGCTGGAGCTTACAACGAAAAACGTTGCCGCCTGCCCTCGTTTGCACAAGCGTTGCGGCACAAGCTTCATGCTTGTTGTCATGGTTATTTCAATGATTCTGTTCACGGCACTGCGAACCGTTTTCCCCGACTGGAACATGTGGCTGGGCTTTGCGTCACGCATTCTGCTTTTGCCTCTTGTGGCAGGGCTTTCTTATGAAATTTCGGTAAAATGGGCGGGCTCGCGTGACAATTTTCTTGTTCGCGCAATTATTTTTCCCGGAATGTTAATTCAGCAAATGACAACCGCCGAGCCGGACGATCGGCAAATTGAGGTTGCGGTAGCGGCACTCAAGCGTGCAATCGCACAGGACACGCCACATAAGAGGCGCGAAACAAAAATATCATTGCCGCGCTGGAAAATGCGGCTTCGCACAGAGGCCGCGGGTTATGGAGGTCGCCGGAAATGACCGTTTCGGACGCTTTGCGATTTGGCGCGGAAAAAATCGGGCGGCGTGATGCCTCCCTTTTTTTGGCTTATCTGATCGGCGGCGGAGTGGGCGATGTTTTTTCCCGCAGCGAGGAAATGTTGCCGCCCGATAAGTGCGATTTGCTTTTGTCGTTCATTGCCCGACGCGAACGCGCAGAACCGCTTCAATACATAATCGGCGTGTGGGACTTTTTCGGACTTGAATTTTTCACCGACCCCCGCGCATTAATCCCTCGCCCGGAAACGGAGCTGCTTGTGGAAGCCGCGCTTGAATTTGCGAAAAAAATTCAAAGCGACGGTGTCGCCGCCCCGCGCATTCTCGATGTTTGCACCGGTAGCGGCTGTATCGCGCTTGCGCTTGCGCACACGCTCGGCGATTGTGCGGAAATTACCGCAATCGACATATCCCTCGACGCACTCGCCCTCGCGAGAGAAAACGCCGAAAAGCTGAATCTTTCCGATCGCGTAAATTTCCTTCACTCCGACCTGCTCGACAAAATCCCCCAAAGCGAAAAGTTTGACCTCATCGTCTCAAACCCCCCATACATCGCATCCTCCGAAATTCCAGCCCTCGACCCATCCGTGCGCGACTACGAGCCGCACCTTGCCCTAAACGGCGGGGCCGACGGCCTCGACCTCTACCGCCGCCTTATTGCGCAATCAAAAAAAGCCCTGCATAAGGGCGGGGCTTTGTTTCTCGAAATCGGTCCGCCCGCTGTCGCAGATTTAATGCGTGACGCAGGAGATGTCGAGGTTTTAAACGATTACGCGGGTCTGCCGCGAATTGTGCGAGGTGTTCTTAATGCGTGAAATGTTCCTGTTTCTGAAAAACTTAAAGGGAAATTCCAAGGCCGCGATTCTTGCACAGCCGCTTTGGGGCATCCCTTTTAATTTGTTTATGCCGTTTGCGGCAATTTACATGTCGCACATGGGCGTAACAGACATTGAGATCGGCATAATTTTGGCAGTCGGAAGAGCCTTTCAGATGTTCGTGGCGTTTTTCGGCGGCATAATAACGGACAAATTCGGGCGGCGGCTTACGACGCTTATCGCCGATTTGATCTCGTGGTCTATTCCCGCACTTATATGGGCATTTGCGCAAAATTTTTGGTGGTTTCTCGCGGCGGCCGCTGTGAACAGTGCGGTTCAGGTTACAGGTGTGGCATGGGAATGCTTGTGGGTTGACGAGGATGGCGAGGACGGCGCGAAGGTCACGCGCATTTACAATTGGTTGCATGTTTGCGGCGTGCTTTCTGTGTTCTTCGTACCGATTTCGGGACTGCTTGTCGGGCGGTTCGATGTTGTTCCCGTTGTGCGCGGGTTATACTTTTTCGCGTTTTTATCGATGACAACAAAGGCCGTCTTGTTATACTTTATGTCGCGTGAAACCAAGCGCGGCCGCGAGCGTATAGCAGAAACAAAAAATGTGCCGTTTTTCAAGCTGTTCGCGGGATACAGCGGGGTTTTTGGGCAAATTTTTCGCTCGGCTCGAATGCTTCGCGCACTGGGGCTTCAGGCCTTGCAAAATATTACGCTCATGGTTTCAACAACGTTTTTCGCGCTGTACGCCACACAAAACCTCGGCACGCCCGAATCGATGATTGCATTCTTTCCGATTCTTCGCGCCGCCGTAATGCTGACGTTTTTATTTTTCGTACAAACAAAGCTTGGACGATTTAAGTCGCACCATATTTTAATCGGCGGAATAGTTTTATATATCGCGGCAAACAGCGTGCTTCTTGTCGCACCCTATGGAAATTTGGCGTGGATTGCGGGCTATACTTTTCTCGAAGCCTGCGCCGTTGCGCTGTTTTTGCCGCGAATGGGCGCGCTCGTCGCAAACGCAATCGACCCAAAGGAACGCGCCCGAATCCGCAGCTTGTTTAATGTCGCGATATTGGCTGTTGTAAGCCCGTTTGCATACCTAGCAGGCGTGCTGTCCGATTTCGACCGCCGCCTGCCATTTATGCTTAACATCGTCCTGTTTTCAGCAATGATAGCAGTTGCATATGCCGCCGCGAGGAAGGATTCCGCAAAGGCGACCTAAAACTGTACAACGTTTACGATTTGGCTTAAAAATTCGTATTCGTCTTTGTTGCCCTTCAGGCTCTGCGACGCCGCAACAATCCGCATCCAGCGTTCGACGTAGGAGCGCGGAGTGTCGGCTTTTTTACAAAAAGATTTTAAATAATACTCGCCTTCGCTCTTGCGGTCGGTGAGGAGATATATAAGGTAGGTTCGGGCGACGTCGGCGGAGGCGTTGCCCTTTGTTACGTGCGACCAGTCGATGATGAAGTGGCGGTCGTCGGGCGTGATTATTACGTTTGAGGGGCGGAAATCGCCGTGACAAACCTTGTTGTGGCGCGGCATTCCGTTGAGATGGGTTTGCAGTTCGTATTTTGTCATGGGGTCGAAGTCGGAGAGGGAGATTTTGCGGAACATTTTGTCGCGATGGTTTGTTAAAAGCGGGCAACGCTTGCTCAAAATTTCAAGCTGGATATCAACCATGCGGTCGATATATTTTTCCTTATCATCGGGATTTTCCTCAATCAGCTCCGACAGCGTTTTGCCCTCGATATAATCATAAACAATCATCCAGCAATCGTCCCGCATAGTAACCTCAAGCACACGCGGCACATTTATCCCAATTTCCTCAACCCGCGCCAGATTCAACGCCTCGTTCAAAACATCGGCTTTCGAATATCCCTTGTTGAACATCTTTATGCACCTATCGCCGTCGCGATAAATCGTCTTGTTTGAACGCGTTGCAATTACATTATCAAGATTCATAACTGTCACTCCTTCCATAATACACGCGCAAATAAATCTCGCGCATCTCCTCCATAAGCGGATAGCGCGGATTCGCGCCGGTGCATTGGTCGTCGAAGGCTTGCTCAACCATTTCGCCCAGCGCATTTAGGAAGTCGGCTTCGGCGATGTCGTAGTCCTTGAGGGATTTTTTTATGCCGATTTGTGCTTTAAGCTCGTCGATTTTTTCGGTAAGCTTTTGCATTTTTTCCTCGTCGCTGCCGCCGTTGATGCCGATGAATGATGCGATTTCGGCATAACGTTCCGTTGCGCGGGGATATTTGTATTGCGAAAACGTACCCATTTTTCGGGGATTGTCGGTCGCGTTGAAACAGATTACTTCATTAATAAGCAGCGCGTTTGCGACGCCGTGGGGCAGATGGAACGCCGCGCCCAATTTGTGCGCCATCGAGTGACAAATGCCCAAAAATGCGTTTGCAAAAGCCATGCCCGCAATCGTTGAGGCATTTGCCATTTTTTCGCGGGCTTCTTCATTTTTACCGTCTGCATATGCAACGGGGAGATATTTGAAAACGGATTTTATTGCGGTAAGCGCGAGGCCATCGGTGTAGTCGCTTGCAAGCATCGACGCATATGCCTCAAGCGAGTGCGTCAGCGCGTCAATGCCCGACGCGGCCGTAAGCGACGGCGGCATATCCATCATGTAATCGATGTCGACGATTGCGACATTTGGCAGGAGTTCGTAGTCTGCCAGAGGATATTTTATGCCGGTTGTGTCGTCGGTGATTACCGCGAAGGGCGTGACTTCACTGCCCGTGCCGGCAGTTGTCGGAATTGCGATAAAGTTCGCCTTCTCGCCCATTTTCGGAAAGGGAGAAACGCGCTTGCGAATGTCCATAAAGCGCATGGCGAGGTCGTGGAAGTCCACGTCGGGATGCTCGTACAACACCCACATGATTTTTGCCGCATCCATCGGCGAGCCGCCGCCAAACGCGACGATGCAATCCGGCTCAAATTCGCGCATCGCCTTTGCACCTTCGGTTGCGCAGGAAAGAGTCGGATCCGGTTCGACGTTAAAGAAAGTCGTGTGGCGAATGCCCATTGCATCGAGCGAGCTTTCCAGCGGGCGCGTGTAATTATTTTTGTATAAAAATTCGTCGGTGACGATGAAAACTTTTTTCTTGTTGTACACGTCTTTCAGCTCGCAAAGCGCGACTTTTAGCGAGCCTTTTTTGAAATACACCTTCTCGGGCGTTCTGAACCACAGCATGTTTTCCCTCCGCTCCGCCACACATTTAACATTTAAAAGATTCATAACTCCAACGTTGTCGCTTGTTGAATTTCCGCCCCACGAGCCGCAACCCAGCGTGAGGGACGGCGCAAGCTTGAAATTGTACAAATCGCCGATCGCGCCGTGTGACGACGGCGTGTTTACAACGATGCGACAGGCTTTCATTGCGGATTCGAATTCGGCCAAATCTTCGGCGGCGGTTGCTGTATTGATATAAATTGCGGCGGTGTGGCCGTAGCCGCCGTCTTTTATCAGCTTGTCGGCCTTTGCGATGCCTTCTTCGAAGGTTTTGTATTTGTACATAGCCAAAACAGGCGAGAGTTTTTCGTGCGAGAATTCCTCTTCGAACTCCACACTTTCAACCTCGCCTATGAGAATTTTTGTATGCTCGGGAACGGAAATTCCCGCGATTTTCGCGATGGTATCAGCGGTTTGACCCACGATTTTCGCGTTTAACGCGCCGTTTACAACGATTGTTTTGCGAACTTTTTCGCAGTCCTCGTCGCTTAAAATGTGGCATCCGCGCTTGGCGAATTCCTTTTTAACGGCGTCGTAGATTTTTGCGTCAACGATTACGGACTGTTCGCTTGCGCAAATCATGCCATTATCGAAGGTTTTTGAAACGATAACGGAGCTTACCGCCATCGGAATGTCGATGGACTCGTGGAACAACGCGGGGACATTGCCCGCGCCAACGCCGATAGCGGGCGTGCTTGACGAATACGCCGCCTTAACCATTCCCGGTCCGCCCGTGGCAAGAATCATATCGCAACGCAGC
>WRHA01000307.1 GCA_009783395.1 Defluviitaleaceae bacterium | reverse complement strand
TCGAAGCCGGATGCCGTTTCCCGGTCTATAAAAAAACTCCCGAAAAGTTCTCGGAAGTTTTTAATAAACCGGGAAATTGCATCCGGCTTCGAGACGTAATGTCGCCTACCGCCGGATGTCCACGGTGCCCAATGCACGCTTGGCGTGCGGGAGTTCGATTGTGAAAACCACACTGTCGTCTGTGTTTTCAAGCCGAAATTGTATTTGCATAAGCTCCAATGATTTTTTTACGATTGTAAGCCCCAAGCCCGTTCGTTCGTCTTTGCGATTTCGCGCTTTATCTGCGCGGAAAAACGGATCAAATAATTTCGGCAGTATTTTCTCGTCTATCCGCCCCGCGTTTTTCACATAAAGATTTACGCCGCTGTCTGTTTTCTTCGAGAAAACTTCCACCTCGCCGCCCTCCGGCGCATTTTGCACCGCGTTAAGCAACACATTCGATACGGCTTTTTTAAGAAGAAGCGGGTCCGCTGTACAGGTTTCGTTTTTCGCAACGTTAATCGAAACGCGCCCTCCGACCACGCTTATATCCTCCAGGAAATCCTTCAAATTTATTGTTTGCATTTTTGGCTCGTATTGCTCGGATAATTTTACAATTTCGAGAATTTCATAAATCGTCTTGCTTTGCGCGTCCATGAGTTTTATGCACTCGACCAAATATTTCGGGTGATTTTTGTAATCGCCCACGTTCGCCGCCATTCCTTCCAATAGCACACGCGCCGCCGCAATGGGCGTTTTCAGTTCATGAGACGCGGCGGAAAAAAAATATTTGCGTTTTAAGTTTTCGTCCTCTAATGCTTCAATCGTATCTTTGAGCTTTGCGTACATACGGTGAACATCGTGAGAAAGCTCGCCAAATTCATCATTGCGACGGGGAGGCGGTTCGATGGGAAGAAGCTGCGACATTTTGCGGGTATCGTCAAGCAATCGCTTGATTGGATCAACCATCAACTTTGCAAAAATAGCCGCCAAGATAATTGTTACACCCAAAATCGCAAAGAGTGCCAGTGCCAGCCGAGAAAAAAAACCGCGCTCCTCGATTTGGGTTTGCGGATTTTGTGCCACAATTGTAAATCCGTCTGTGGTTAAGCGAAGCCGACTTCTGCCGTCTGCGCCTTGCATATTTCTCGACAGAAACACGATATTCTCGCCTTCGTCCAATATTTGAAACACAAAACTTTGATTGCCGTCCGCAAAACGCTGTGCGATTACGAGCATTTGATCCCTGTCTGCGCCGCGTAAATCCTCGTATAAATTTTGGTAATTAAGCCGCAACTCACGTATTTGCTGCATTCTGTAAAATGCCGCAAATTGCTGATAGAACAGAGCGACAGCTATGCCGATAACCACAAACAAAAAAACGGCAGTGTATATGAAAACCTTGTGGAAAATTCCAAACTTCACGCTAAATCCTCCAGCCTGTAACCCACTCCGCGTATCGTTTTTATTATGCCTTCGGGCAATTTTGCCCGCAAATTTTTTATGTGTACTTGAAGTGTATTTGCCTCGCCGTCAAAATCATAGCCGTAAACGCGAGAAATGAGCATATCGTGTGTAAGTGTGTGGTTTTTGTTTTGTGCAAGGTAATTGAGAATTTCAAACTCCTTTAATGTGAGGGGAATTTCTTTGTCGCCGTACGCAACCTTGTATTCTTCGGGGAGGAGGGTAAGACCGCAAAAATGAATTTCCTTTGAAATAACACCACTGCGACGAAGCAATGCCTCCACTCTTTTTAGCAAAAGCTGCATTTTGAACGGCTTTGTGACATAATCGTCCGCTTCTTGGTCGAAGGAGCGGATTTGATTTTCATCATCCGAAAGAGCAGAGAGCATCAGCACGGGTGTTTTTCCCAGTTTGCGCAATTCTTTTAAAATTGTAATTCCATCTGCGCCCGGCAACATTATATCGAGTATTGCCAAATGATAAGGCCTCTCGTAAATTTTTTCGAGAGCCTCATCGCCATCACCGCAAGTGTCAACGGCATACCCCTCCGCTTCCAAAAACGCCGCCACGGAATTTAATATGTGGGTATCATCTTCTACCACTAAGATTTTAATTTCCATTTTTCAATGCATTCAGCCAAATCTTTCTGCCCTTCATCGCCATTTTCGCGACTGCGGACGGAGATTTTATTTTGCTCGATTTCGCTGTCGCCCAAGATTATCATTACCGGGATTTTTGAAAGCTGCGCCTCGCGAATTTTAAAGCCCATTTTTTCGTTGCGCATATCGACTTCGGCGCGAAGCCCGGCGGCGGTGAGTTTGGCGAGGACGTTTTGCGCGGCTTCTTGGTGACGCTCGGCGATGGGGATTATTGCAATTTGCACGGGCGTAAGCCAAAACGGAAACCATCCCGCGCAGTGTTCGATTAAAATTGCAAGGAAGCGTTCGATGCTTCCGAAACAGGCGCGGTGAATCATAACGGGGCGATGCTTTTGACCGTCACTGCCGACGTAAGTCAAGTCAAAGCGTTCCGGCATTTGCATGTCGAACTGAATTGTCCCGCATTGGAAACTGCGCCCCATGCAGTCCTTTATGTGAAAGTCGATTTTCGGGCCGTAAAACGCGCCGTCGCCTTCGTTTACTACATATTCGCGACCGAGTTCTTCGAGTGCGTTTCGAAGCGCGTCGGTGGATTTTTCCCAGTCTTCCTCTGTGCCGATGGAATTTTCCGGGCGCGTTGAAAGCTCGAATTTGAAATCATCCAGCCCAAACGCCGCATAAACCTCTTCGAACAGCGTAATCACGCCAATAATTTCATCTTTCGCCTGTTCATGTGTCATGTAAATATGCGCGTCGTCCTGCGTAAACAGCCGCGCCCGCGCAAGCCCGTGTAATGCACCGGATTTCTCGGCGCGGTGGATTATTCCAAGCTCTGCCATGCGAAGCGGAAGTTCTTTGTAGGAGTGCAGTTCGGTGTTGTAAAGCAACATTCCTCCGGGGCAGTTCATGGGTTTTATGAAATAGTCGGTGTCGTCGAGGCTTGTTGCGTACATATTCTCGCGATATTTTTCATAATGGCCGCTGCGATGCCACAAGTCGCCGACAAGCATAATCGGTGTGGAAATTTCCCGGTAACCGTAACGCTTGTGAACGCGCCGCCAATATTCGATGAGATTATTTTTTAGCGTCACACCCTTGGGATAATAAAACGGAAAGCCCGGCCCCTCGTCCATAAACGCAAACAATTTCATTTCCTTGCCGAGCTTGCGGTGGTCGCGCTTTTTCGCTTCCTCGATGGCTTCAAGATGCGCGTTAAGCTCGTCCTTTGTAAAAAACGCAGTGCCGTAAATCCGCGAAAGCATCGCGTTTTTTTCGTCGCCGCGCCAGTACGCCCCCGCCACGGAGGTTAGCTTAAACACGCGAGCATCCTTTGTGCGGGGCATGTGCGGCCCGGCGCAAAGGTCGGTAAATTCGCCCTGTTTGTAAAATGTTGCGGTTTCGCCGTCGGGCAAACCTTCGATTAGCTCGCGTTTATATGCTTCGCCCTGCGCGTCCGCCCATGCAAGTGCTTCGTCTCGCGGCAGGGTAAACTGCTCGATTTGCAGATTTTCCTTCACGATTTTTTTCATTTCCTTTTCGATGGCAGTGAGATCTTGCGGAGTGAAGGGCGTTTTTGTTTCAAAGTCGTAATAAAACCCGTCGGCTATAGACGGACCGATCGCCAGCTTTACGTCGGGGAAGAGACGTTTCACAGCTTGCGCAAGGATATGCGCGGCGGTGTGCCTCAGGGTGCTTAAATCGAATTGTTCGTTCATTTGTTTTCCTCCGTTTCGTTATCATTAAGTTCGTCGAGTTCTGCAAAAACTTCGGTTAAATTTATCTCGCATCCCGGCAAAACCATAACCGGCGCGGTGTCGTCGTCGCTATACGTGTTTACAACATACTTTCCCTCAACCAGCAAATATACGTCAACGAACTGCGTTTCCGGGTCGACAATCCAGTATTCCCGCACGCCATATTGCTGATATTTTTGCTTTTTGAAGATCTTGTCCTTCTTGCGCGTGGAGGGGGATAAGATTTCGATTACCATGTCGGGCGCGCCGTTTATGCCGTTTTTGTCAATTTTATTTTTGTCGCAAACCACGATTATGTCCGGCTCAACAATTATGTCGCCGCCGTCATCGTAATTAAGCCGCACCGTGATAGGCGCGGGGAAAACCTGACACCGCCGCCCTCGTAAAAACTGCCATATGCGCCCTAATAATGCTGTCGTAATTTTTTGATGCTTTGGCACGGGACCGGGCATCAAGCACGGCTCACCGTTCTTATCATACCCATACGTAGGATACGGCACGCCGTCAATCAGCTCGCACCGAAAATCCTCCGGCCATTTTTCATAATCCGCATACGTATATCGCCGCGTTTCGAGCTGTTCAAACGTCATGGAATGCCCCTTCGGAAAAAAATTTTCAAATCGGTGCGGGTAGTGACACTACCCGCACCGATTTGCAAAAATTATTTTACCACCAAAACAAACTCAACGAAAGGGAAAACATTGACGAAGTTTTTTTTCAGGCGTATAATTCCAGTTGTTACAAAAAATTACAATTTGAAAGGAAGTTGAACTACCATGAGCAAAGCAATTGTACTTATGTTACTTTCCGGATTAGTGATTTTTGGGCTTGCCGCCTGCACCCCCGGAGATGACTACGTTTTTCGCATCGGCATAGCGCAAATTTCCGAACATCCCGCACTTGACGCGGCTCGCGACGGATTTATCGAGGCACTGGAATACTACGGAGTTCGCGCCGAATTTGATCAGCAAAACGCACAGGGCGATCGCGCCACTTTGCCGGGCATTGCCGACAGATTTGTGCAAAACGAAGTCGATTTGATTATGGCAATCGCTACCCCGACGGTTCAGGCGATGTTTGCCGCGACGGACACTATCCCCATCGTCGGATCGGCTATTACAGATTATGTAGAGGGCGCGGGTGTTGTAGAAAGTAACGAACGACCCGGAACAAATGTCACCGGGGCGTCCGACATGAATCCGATTCCGCAACAAATTGAAATGATCCGTACGTTTGTTCCGGGCATTCAAACCCTTGGAATAGCTTACTCTTCGAGCGAGGCAAACTCTGTTGTTCAAGCGGATGTTGCCGCGGAATATGCGGAGTCCATCGGTCTTACCGTTGTTCGAAGCACTGTTACGGCGGTCGGCGAGGTTCAGCAAAACATGCTTGCTCTCGCAACTCGCGTTGACGCAATCTGGATCCCCACCGACAACACCCATGCCGACGCAATGCCCGTCGTAGGTCAAGTTTCGATAGAAACAGGTGTGCCGAATTTCCCCGGCGAACGACAAATGGTTATGGGCGGCGGCGTTGCAACCCTTTCGATTGATTACTTCGCCCTCGGCTGGGAATCCGGTCGCATGGCACGCGACATTTTGCTTTACGGCGCAAATCCTGCCGAAATGCCCATTCGTTTCGGCATGGACATCGGGCTCGAATACATCGTAAACGGACACATGGCTGATGCAATCGGCGTAGAAATCCCCGCACAATTCGCAAACTACGTAAACTGGGGCGAATAGCACGCGCACGCCAAGCGTGCAGTGGGCACCGGGGACATATTTTCGGGGCGAGGTGTTCGTCTCGAAGCCGGATACTATTTGTCGATTGAAAAAATCCTATTGTGGCAGATTGCTATCAATAGGATTTTTTTTGCGTTGTATTTAAACTTTTTTATCAAAATGTGCTGTTTCGTCGGCGTGGTCGTGTTGTTCATGTGAGGCGGACGGATTATTTATGATGCTGTATGGTTCGCCCGGCGGCAGAAATGAAAAATGCTCCAGGTTGTAACCGCGCTCGCTTAAAAGTGCGTCAAGCGTGTGAATATTCTCGCGTACGAGTTTTGCGATTTCGTCGTTTTCGAGGCGGAATTGGCATTGCACGGCGCGAGAATTTTTTTGTACATATGTTTCGAAATGCCCTAGTGACGCTGTGTCCAGTGCGATTAACGCAGAGGACGTTTTGCCCCCGCCGCCGCCGGATTTTTTTGCGTCCTTGTAAATGTGCAGGCTGAGCGGCGTCTCGCGCCCGTCGTGGTACAGAGGGACTTGAACGAAAATTTGATTGCGGATTTGTGATGCGAAATCCATTTGCGATTCCAAAGTGCGCACTTCCTGCATAACTCTGGAAACATCGGGGGTTTCGCGGCCGACAAGCTCTTGCGTGATTTGCGCCAATGTTTCGCGAAGGGTTGTGAAGTAACGTTCGATTGCGTCGGGGGTGCTGTTTTCCAAGGGAAACAGGAGTTTCTGCGGGAGGGGTGTTGTGGGGGGCGAGTTTGCCGCCGGAGCTTGGGCGTCGGAGGTCGGTGTGGTGATTTGTGCAACATTTGACCTTTTGGGCAAGAGCTGTGCGGTCTGCATGTTTGCAGGCGTTTCCGGTGTTTTTGCAGGGATGTTTTGATCTGTACCTTGCTCTGCCGTCGGCGCGGGTTGGGCGGGGATCGGCGCGTCACTTGTTGCTTTTGGACTAAATTGCGGAGACGGCATGTTTACGGGCGTTGCAGG
>WRHA01000306.1 GCA_009783395.1 Defluviitaleaceae bacterium | reverse complement strand
TCGAGGCCTTAACAGGCGTCGATCTCATCGATGTTCTGAAAACCGCGACAGCGGGCAGATCCGATGCACTGAGTGCAGCGGTTGCCGATGTTGCAACAGCGGCGTCAACTCCGGGAGACTCGCCAAGCAAGAAAAAGTAGGCGCGAAAATGAAATTAGCGCGAAAAAAAAATCGGTGCGGGTAGTGTCACTACCCGCACCGATTTTTTTGTTGAGACAGTTCTACAATGGCTATAGGAATTTGCTTATATAATGTACATACAGGGTCGAGAATGGTATACTTTTAATGTACAGATGGTTAGGAACTGTTAAGAAATAACTTGCACGTTTATCCACCTGATTTTTGCCGAAATCCTGCGTCGCAAAAAACCTTGCGACCCGCTAGGTCGCGGCGGTTTTTGCTCCTTGTCTTTCGACAAAAATCAGGCGGCTAAATGCACAAGTTATTTCTTAGCAGTTCCTTAACGGATGCCGACGAGGATTCCACGTGTTTAAAGCAAAGGGGTAGCGAATGAAAGTATATTTAGACAACTGTTGTTTCAATAGACCGTTTGATGACCAAGCATCTCTGGTTGTATCTATGGAAACCGAGGCAAAGCTTCATGTGCAAGATTTAATTAGACAGGATGAACTTAAGTTATGCTGGTCTTTCGTACTGGATTACGAAAATGGTATGAACCCGTTTGACGAAGTACGGAATAGGATTACGGCGTGGAAAACTCTTGCGTGTGATGATTGTAGCCTATCAAATGAAATATCCTCTAAAGCAGCACAGTTAATGTCGCTCGGATTACGCCAGATGGATGCTTCACACATTGCATGTGCAATTTATCTTGGTGCAGATTATTTTCTAACTACGGATAAAAAAGTATTAAACAAACGAATATCCGAAATCCCCGTTATTAACCCTATTGATTTTGTGAGGAGGTATTTTGATGTATAACAATACGGTTTTAAAAGATAAAGGAATGCGGATACTTGCAGAACAGCTTGGACTTGTTGAAGCGGAGCGTTTCATCGTATTGATGCGCCGCGAACCCTTTGATTATACCCGGTGGAGACAAGGGCTTTTCAATAATACTCCACTAGATATTTTTTTGGCTGATGCCCAAAATTACCGAGAGGTAATAGATGCAAATACTCAAATGTAAAATAAAAGAAGCCTTTCTGTGGCTTCTTTTTAAATGTCGAAAATATCAATCCAAACGCCTCCTACCGCCGCACGTCCACGGCTCCCGTCGCACGCTTGGCGTGTTCTGCTTTGGAGTATTTTGAGATGTTTAGGAGAACGCCTGCGAGTCCCATGAATACTACCAGCGAGGTGCCGCCGTAGCTGATAAACGGTAGGGTTACGCCTGTGTTTGGGATTGTGTTTGTTACAACGCCAACGTTTATTACGGCTTGGAAGCCGATTGCGAAAACGATGCCGATTGCAATCATAGAGCTGAACGTGTCGGGCGCACGCATAGCAACGACTATGCCGCGCCAAATGAAGATGGCGAAGAGGAGCAAAATCAGCCCCGCACCAACAAGCCCAAGCTCCTCGACGATTACGGCAAAAATCATGTCGTTGTGAACCTCGGGGATGGATGAGGCTTGCATCGACTGGCCGATGCCTTCGCCAAACATTCCACCCGATGCAACAGCGTACAGCGATTGAACTATCTGATACCCAACGCCCCTGCCGCCGCGGTCTGCCCACGGGTCAAGCCACGCCATAACCCGCGCACCTCGAAAGCCCGTTCCAAGCAAGGCCGTTATGCCCAAATATGCCGCGACCCCGGCAACGGCCGATACCCCCATCACAACAAATCGCCAAATATAAGGGCTTGCAATAAAAATCATTCCAAAGCCGATCGACCCCACGATAAGCCCCTGCGAAAATCCGCCCGGCGCCCAAACCAACGCAACAAGCACGGCAACCATTCCCGCAAAAATGAAAAGATTGCTCCAGGATTTTAACGCGGTGGGATATTTGTCAACAAGGTGCGCAACTGCAAATATAACGGACGCCTTAGCAAGCTCGGAAGGCTGAAACTGACCGATGACCGGAAGCTCAAACCAGCGCGTCGCACCACCAACCGCAAGCCCCCCGACTATAACCATGACAAGGAAAAAAACCGTTCCCGCATACAAAACCCATACAAATTTGCGCAAGTATACATAGTGAACACGAGCGGCGACGTTCATTGCAACGAATCCGAAAAGGGCGAACGGAATGTTTCGGCGCAAGAGGTAGAACGCGTCGTCTTGCACGATTGCCATTCGCGCATGGCTGGCCGAAAGCACCATGATTATGCCGATGATAACCAAAATCGTTACAACAAAAAACAGCGTCATATCAATGTTTCCAATAAGTATGTCTAATTTCGGCCGAAGCGTTGCCTGCTCGCGGTCTTTGTGTTGCGGACGGCGGACACGGGTTTCGGGATAGTAATAATATTGTTCGTCGTCGTAATCGTAATCATCGCGCTGTGGTGCCGCGCTGCCACGCTGTGCCATATATCCGTGCCTCCCATCAGTGAGATAAAAATGCGACGCTCCACCGCATTTTTTTATATCGTCGGGAAACCGTATCCGGCTTCGAGACGTAACGACCCTTACCGCAAGATGTTCACGGTGTCCACTGCACGCTTGGCGTGCATAATCTTTTAAATTTTCTTCCGCGATCTTCGAAACTTTTAAACATATCGAAGCTGGCACATGCCGGCGAAAGCAGAACAATGTCGCCGGGCCTTGCCATCTCCTTCGCGCATCGAACCGCATCTTCAAGCGACCCGACCTTTATATATGAAGCAAAATTTTGCGCGTCGCATTGGCGTGCGATTTCGTCCGCTGTTTCCCCGATTAAAATTGCATAAGTAACCTTTTCGCGAAACCGTTTTACCCAATGCTCGAAGTTCGCGTCCTTATCCGACCCGCCCGCAATTAAAATCACGGGTGGGCTGAAAAACTCCAGTGCCTTGACTGCCGCGTCGGGGTTTGTTGCCTTCGAATCGTTGTAAAATTTCACGCCGCCGATTTCTGTTACAAACTCCAAACGATGCTCCACCCCGGCAAATTCGCGCAAAACCTCCGCGATAACCTTGACCGGCGCGCCCGCCGCGTGGGCAATTGCCGTTGCCGCAAGCGCGTTTTCGGGCAAAACCTTCGTTTCCGAGAGTTCCGCCACAAACACTTCGCGGTTTTCATTCACCGTCGAAAAAATTTTTCCGTCGCGCACAAAGACGTCGACTTCCTCGTTCATGCTGAAAAATAGGTTTTTGCCACGAGAATTTAACAATTTTGTAACACTATTGTCATAGTTTAGCACACAAATTTCATTTTTGCCAATATTTTCGAAAATTCTTTTTTTTGCGGCAATATAATTTTCCATCGTCAAATGACGGTCGAGATGATCCTCGGTGATGTTGAGAACAGCGGCGATTTTCGGGCGAAACGCCGCTATTGTTTCAAGCTGGAAGCTCGAAATTTCCGCAACAACAAGGTCGCCGGGCGCGATCGTTTCAACAAGCGAAGTAAGCGGAACGCCGATGTTTCCCGCGACGTGAACCTCTCCGGAAAAATTAATATTTTGCACAGACGTCGCACTCCCTGCGCGGCTTAATATTTCGCCAACGAGGGTGGTTACGGTGGTTTTTCCGTTTGTGCCGGTTATCGCAATCATGTCGCAGGGGCAGAGCCGATAGGCCAGCTCCGCTTCGCCCCAAACAGGAATGCCCGATTCAGTAGCTTTTTGTACAAAATCCGTGTACACGCTAATGCCGGGGCTTATGACAACAATCTCGAAGTCGGTAACAAAACCGGTCGGAGCTTCGCCGAGACGCGTGACGATTCCATGCGCGGCAGGGTCATAGTCCCACACAATTTCTGATTTCGTATCCGTAGCGGTAACGACCGCGCCAAGCCGCACAAGGGCTAACGCCGCCGCCTGCCCGCTTCGCGCCATTCCGCAAACAAGAACGCGCCTGCCACGAAACTCGAATCCCGCATCGAATCCGGCCTCAAATCCGGCCCCGCTCTCGACATCGAATCCGGCTTCGGATTCGGCTTCAAGAGAACGCTCAAAATCTCGACACATGTCCACGGCTCTAAATTCCTACGATGGCGAGATAACCCACCAAGCACGCAAGCGTTGTTACAACGTAGAAAAACGCCACGACCTTCGTTTCCGGCCAGCCCGAAAGCTCAAATGCGTGATGAATCGGAGCCATCTTAAAGAATCGCTTGCCACGCGTCGCCTTAAAATACACAACCTGAATAATAACCGACCCCGCCTCTACTACATAAATTATCGCAACAATCAACAAAAACAGCGGCATCCCAAGCATCAACGCGGTCGCCGCAACAAATCCGCCAAGGGCGAGAGAGCCTGTGTCACCCATAAAAACCCGTGCGGGATGCGAGTTAAACAGCAAAAAACCCAACAACGCGCCAACCGCCGCGCCCGCAACCGGCAAAATATCCGGATTTATCATCCAAGCCGCAAACACAAAAAACACAGCGATAACCGCCGTAACCCCCGCCGCAAGCCCATCAAGCCCATCGGTTAAATTCGCACCGTTCGAGCAGCTTAAAAAAATCATCACGGCAAACGCAGGGAAAAACACGCCCAAATCCAGCGTCATATCCGGCATAAACGGCACAAGCATCTCCGTCGAATACCCCGGCATCATCCGCCAAACCAAAACAAACGCCACCGAAACCGCAATCTGCGCCGAAAATTTTTGCCACGCCCTAAGACCCAAATTCTGCTTTTTAACAATTTTCAAAAAGTCATCAGCAAACCCAATCAGCCCAAACGCCACCGTTACGCCGACAATAGCAATCCCCTGCGGATTCCCCGGCAAAAAAATCGCCGCCGCAAGCAAAAAGCTCACAATAATCATAATGCCGCCCATGGTTGGTGTGCCGGATTTGCTTTGGTGCGCGGCCGGCCCGTCGCCGCGAATGTACTGCCCAAACTTCAGCTTAACAAGCGACGGAATCATAATCGGACAAAGCACGATGTTCGCAACAAATGCGATAAGTACGGCATAAATCGCCTCGTTAATTACCATGTGGGTTGCCCCTCCATCAAAACTTAATCTTCTCAATAATCGTTTCAAACAACATTCCGCGTGACGCCTTAACAAGCACGGTATCGCCGCGTTCCAAAACCTCGCCGGGATCAAAATCATCCGCAGCCTCGAAGTGGACACTTCTACCGTTTCCACCAACCGAAGCAAAGCCCTCATTTGTAAATCGCGAGAGTTCGCCGATTGTAACAAGCAAGTCGACGCCTTCCCGTGCGGCGAACGCGCCTATTTCGCGATGGCGCGCCTCAGCGATGCGGCCGAGTTCGTTCATATCGCCCAAAACAGCGACGCGCCGCCCCTCGCCACGCCGAAGCACTTTAATCGCCTCCGCAACAGACTCGGGATTCGCATTATAAACATCGTCGATGACGGTAAAACCACCTTGAGTGTTAAAAACATTCAAACGCCCCGCAGGCGGAGTAAACCTTTCAAATGCACCCGCAATTTCACCGGGCGAAACCCCCATTTCAAGCCCAACAACACAGGCAAGAAGCGCGTTCATCACCATATGCGCCCCCGGAATCGGCACGGTAACATCAACATCCGCACCGCGCCAATGAAATCGGCAACGCGTTTCCTGAAACCCAACCGGCTCGGCGTAATAAATATTTTTCGCACCGGGATACAACGCGTCAAACCCGGCAACCTTCCGCCCCGCAATTTCACCAACAAGAAGCGGATCATCGCCCTTTAAAACAATCGTGCCACCATCCCTCAAGCCATCCAAAACCTCAAGATTAGCAAGCAAAACGCCCTCGTGATTTTCAAAATTTTCCATATGCTCATCGCCGATGTACGTAACCACAGCAAAATCCGGCGCACCGACCAAACTCAACTCGCGCACTTCACCCGCACGATTCATGCCCATTTCAAGCACAAGCACCTCGTCGTCCGCCTCAAGCTGAAAAACCGAAAGCGGCAACCCAATGTCATTATTAAAATTCCTAATAGTACGCTTAGTCCGAAACCGCTGCGACAAAATATCCGCAATCATATCCTTAGTAGTAGTCTTGCCCGCACTGCCAACCACCGCAACAACCCTAACATCATGCTTCATGCGGTAAAAATGCGCCAAATCCAACAAAGCGCGCCGAGTCGAGCCAACATATACTAAAGGAATGTCCATGTCGGTTGGTGCGTTTTGACGCTCCGTCAATGCGCAAATCGCGCCCTTTTCCGCCGCATCACCAATATACTCATGCCCATCAAATCTCGGCCCCACAATCGGCACAAAAAGCGCACCCGCCCCAATACTCCGCGTATCCGTAGAAACACCCGTAACCACCCCACCCAAATCCTCACTCAACAACCGCCCACCCGTCGCCGCTACAATTTCGCTAATTTTAAGGTGCATTTTTTTCTCCTTTAAGGTTAAGGTCAAGGTCGTGGGGGGAAACTTTTTCTGAAGAAAAAGTTTCCCCCCACAC
>WRHA01000305.1 GCA_009783395.1 Defluviitaleaceae bacterium | reverse complement strand
CGGTTACGCCTTGTTGGTGCTATGGCTCGGAGACGTTTGACATGAATCCCGCCACAATTAAAGCCGTTTGGGGATTTAACGGAACCCAGCGACCCGGCGCGGTTTATCTGGCGGCGGTAATGTCGGCGTATGCGCAAAAAGGGTTGCCTGCATTTTCAATTTACGGGCGAGATGTTCAGGATTTGGACGACAATTCGATCCCCGCCGATGTTTCGGAAAAAATCCTGAATTTTGCAAAATGCGCTGTCTTGGTAGGCTGGATGCGCAATAAATCATATGTAAACATCGGCGCGGTTTCGATGGGCATTGCGGGAAGCTATTGCAACGAGAGCTTTTTGCAAAAATTTTTAGGCATTCGTGCGGAATGGGTTGATATGACGGAAATCTTGCGCCGAATGAAATTGGAGATTTTCGATGCCGACGAATTTGAAAAAGCACTCGCATGGGTCAGAGCCAATTGCAAAGAAGGTTTTGACAAAAACGCCGGGAAAAATTTTTCCGATGTTGTGAAAAAATCCAAAACCGTGCCGCCCGAGGAGGATTGGGCGTTTGTTGCAAAAATGACGGTTATCGTAAAAGATATTTTGTTCGGAAACCCCAAGCTCGGCGAACTGGGCTGGCACGAAGAGGCTTTGGGGAAAAACGCGGTTGCGGGCGGTTTTCAGGGGCAACGCAACTGGACGGACTGGCTGCCGAACGCCGACTTCACCGAAGCGATTTTGGCCTCTACCTTCGACTGGAACGGCGCGAAAGAGCCAACCGCATTCGCCACAGAAAACGACGTGCTTAACGGCGTCGCGATGCTTTTCGGCAAACTTGTTTCCGACACTGCGCCCTGCTTCCACGACGTACGCACCTACTGGAGCGCGGAGGCAATCGAGCGCGTAAGCGGCAAAAAGCCCGAAGCAAGTGGCGGACTCATTCATCTGATAAACTCCGGCGCGACCTCACTCGACGGCACAGGCGCGGCACGCGGCGAAAACGGCGAAGGTTTGATGAAACCGTGGTGGGAAATGAACCACGGAGACATCTCGGCGTGCCTGGCCGCAACCGATTGGTGTCGTGCCGACTACGAATATTTTCGCGGCGGCGGCTATTCCAGCCATTTTAAAAATATCGCAGAAATGCCGGTGACATTACTGCGTGTAAATTACATTGATACCATCGGTCCGGTTTTGCAAATTGCCGAAGGCAAAACCGTTTTGCTCGACGAAAAAACTCACGCCGCACTGGACAGCCGCACAGACCCAACCTGGCCGACAACATGGTTTGCGCCAAACTTAACCGACGAAGGCGCGTTTAAAAACGTGTACGACGTAATGGCAAACTGGGGAGCGAACCACGGCGTAACCGTGTACGGCGAAGTCGGCGACAAGCTTCTCACCCTCGCAAGCATGTTGCGCATCCCGGTTTCCATGCACAATGTCCCCGCCGAAAAAATCTTCCGCCCCCACGCATGGGCCGCCTTCGGCACAGAAAACGCAGAAGCCGCCGATTACCGTGCATGTGAAAGCTACGGTTCGTTGTACGGATAAGGGTTGTCGAGGGAGAATTTTTGCCTTACAATGCAAGCAAATTCAGCGCAAGCAAATTCAGCAAGCAAATTCTGAAAGGGTGAGTGTTATGGCGTTTGAAACCAAAGTATTATTGAATTTACTTGCCGACGGCATCGGCAAATCAAAAAGTTTAAAAGAAGCGTATAATGTGGTGGAAAAGGCCGCAAATGTCGAAGGCGTGAACTTGCCTACCTATGATGAATATATTGCGGAGCAAGAAAAATTAAGGCAGGAAAATTCCTAAATTCAGAATCCGATCAACGGCGAGGCGGCTTGTTACAAAAACCGCCTCGCCGCCGTTGATACTTACGGCGAGGAAGTTTGCGTTGTAATCGAAAAAGCGCAGCTCGGTTGTTGTGCCGTCGATATGGTGATGAGTTATTGTACGATACGGTTCGGAGGTCGGGATAAACGGCTCGATGTCTGCGTCGGCGATTAATCCGATTATCAGGCGGAACGCATGGCGGGCATCGTCAGGATCGATTGGATAGCCGTTTAGGGTTGGTGCAATTTCAGAAGTGTCGGGGATATGGTTGAAAATCAGCTCGTATTCGGAAACTGCCACGCGATCTGTCATGTGATCTGTCACGCGATCTGTCATGCGAACTGTCACGCGTTCGATGTCTGCAATTGAAACAAGAGCGAGTGCGCGATCGACAATTTGCATCGGCTCGGTTGCAATAACCGTTGCGGGGTTAGCCGCATCTGCGATAAACACATGCGGGCGGGACGCTTCCATTACATAAATAAAGTCTGCGACGCCGCGGGAAAAGGTGTCGCCAAATTTTAAATGGGTTTCGCGATCGGGCGTGCGCAAAATAAATTCCAGCGCAGGGTCGTCAAGGCCGAAATCCGCCAAATCGTCGGGCACAAGTGCGGCAACTTCACGCAAGCGCAAGCTTTCCATCGGATCAAAAATCCGCTCCAAAAAGCGCGAGTGGCTAAGCGGTATGCCGTAAATCGGCGCGTACATTATGAGATGCTCTCCGCCGACTTCTTCCATGATGCCTGCAAGCGGCGACGGCGGAAAATCAGCCCCCGCAAGCCCAAGCACAATCGGCTCCGCACCCCTCACCGCGATACGAATATATTCTGCTTCCGAGATGTCCATCGCGGGCAACGACAAATCAATCATATCGCCAACCGTGTACAAAAGCCGTTCACCCAAAACCGCGTTAATCAAATAAATCGCAGGATCGCCCTCGACCATGGCGAAATAAAATTGCAAATCCGCCGTGCGGCTTCCGAGATGAATCCGATTTCTTGTGTCGTCGTAAAAAATCGCTTCCGCCGTAAGAGCGGGCGGCGCAAGCCCAAAATCCGCGAGGTCGAGATCGGCGGCGTTTTCATGCGCGGTGTCCGATGCAGTTAAAATCCATGTGGGACGCACCTTGTCGCGCACCATGTGTACCCGCAAATCAAAGCCTGTGGCGGCAGAATAACTCCACTGAAGCATCCCGAAGCGGTCGGTAAAAGGTCGCGCATACGTGCGTTCATACATACGTTCATTCATTTGCTCACCGCCTCGATAAAACACAACCTCGACGACCTCGCTTTCATCGCGATTAAGCAAACCAACCGTCCCCGACGGGATTTCTTCCGGTTCGGCCTCGTCAAACCCTCGCCCAATTTGCCAAAAATAAAGCACCGCCAAAACAACCGTGATAAACACGGTTGTCGAAAGTGTCAAAATTTTTTGTGCCTTCATGCCGCATCAAACTGACTATGGTAAAGATTTTCATACACCCCGCCCGCCGCAATAAGCTCGTCGTGCGTGCCTTGCTCGGCGATGTCTCCGTCTTTCATCACGAGAATCAGATCCGCACTGCGAATTGTCGAAAGCCGATGCGCGATAATAAACGATGTGCGTCCCTGCATCAAATTGTCCATTGCGCGTTGAATCTGGATTTCCGTACGCGTATCGACATTGCTTGTTGCTTCGTCGAGGATCAGAATATCGGGGTTTGCCAAAATTGTTCTGGCAATGGTAAGAAGCTGTTTTTGGCCGGCAGAAATATTGTCGGCCTCCTCATTTATTTGCATCCCATATCCATCCGGCAACGCTCGAATAAAGTGATGCGCCTGCGCCGCTCGTGCGGCGTTTTTTATTTCCTCATCAGACGCGTCGAGTTTACCGTATCGAATATTTTGCTCAATTGTACCGCTGAAAAGCCACGTGTCCTGCAAAACCATGCCAAAATGTTGCCGCAATTCGTTGCGATTGTAATCCGTGATATTTTTTCCGTCAACGGAAATACAGCCCGAGTTCACATCGTAAAACCGCATAAGCAGCTTAACAATAGTAGTCTTTCCCGCGCCCGTATGCCCAACAATAGCAATCTTCTGCCCCGGCCGAACCGAAGCCGTAAAATTCTTTATAACAAGCACATCATCCTCATACCCAAAACAAACATCACAAAACTCCACCCCACCTAATGCAGTTTTTTTGAAGAGGGGGCTGGTCGTCCGCCTAAAGTCGGACTGCTCGCCCATGCGACCGGGGATTGGGGGAGAAACTTTTTTTTCAAAAAAAGTTTCTCGGTCTTCCTCCTCCTCACTCAAAAAATCAAAAACCCTCTCCGCCGCCGCCGCAGTCTGCTGAAACACAGACGCGACGCCGGCGAGCTGTGCGATGGGATGCCCGAGTTGGCGCGTGTATTGTATGAAGGCCTGAATGCCTCCGATTGTCATTGCGCCGTTGAGGGTGAGTGCGCCGCCGATTACGACGATTGCGACGTAGCCGAGGTTGCTTATAAATCCGACGATGGGCATCATCATGCCGGAAAAGAAATTCGCTCGCCAGCTCGCGCTGTAAAGAGCATTGTTGTAAGTATCAAAAGCTTCGACGGATTTTTTTTCGCCGTTAAACGCCTTAACGATGGCGTGTGCAGTAAACATCTCTTCGATATGGCCGTTGAGCTTACCAAGGTCGGCCTGTTGCGCCTTGAAATATTTTTGTGACATTTTTACGACAATGCCCGTGCAAACCGCCGAAATCGGCAAAGTAAGCAACGCGACAAGAGTAAGGATGGGGCTGATTGTAAGCATCATTATAATGGTGCCGATTATGTGAACCGCGCTCATCAAGGCTTGCGAAAGGCCGCTGCTCAGCGTGTTTGCGAGGGTGTCGACGTCGTTTGTTATGCGCGAAAGGACGTCGCCGTGAGCGTTCTTGTCATAATATTTCAGCGGCAGACGATGGATTTTTTCACTTAATTCGGCGCGCAAGCGATACGTTACACGCATGGAAACACCTGCCATAACGTATCCCTGCGCATAATTGAAAATAATGTTCAGCGAGTGCAACACAAGCATGATCAGCAAAATTTCACCGATTCGCACAAAATTTATGCCGCCCGCGTTTTGCCCCATGAGCATAAGTCCCGAGAAAATTTCATCGGTTGCAATGCCCAAAATGCGCGGCGCAAGCACCGCCATAACCGTCGATGCAACCATCAAAATCGCCGTGACAATAATTACAAACTTTTCCGCGCCGAGGTATGCCAACAATCGGCGAATCGCGCCGCGAAAGTTTTTCGCCTTTTCGTCTTTAGCAAAACCTTGCCGCCTCATGCGCAAATCCCCTGACTGGTCGCGATTTCGAGGTATTCGGGGCAATTTTGCAAAAGCTCGGCGTGCGTACCGCGCCCGACAATTTTTCCTTCATCAAGCACAAGAATTTGATCGGCATTAATAATCGTGCCGACGCGTTGCGCAATAATAATTAATGCCGCATTTGCAACGTTTTCGCGAAGCGATTTGCGAAGGCGTGCGTCCGTTTCAAAATCCAGCGCGGAAAAAGCATCGTCGAAAATAAGAATTTCCGATTTTTTTGCAATCGCACGAGCAATCGCAATCCGCTGACGTTGCCCTCCGGAAACATTCGACCCGCCTTGCGAAATTTCCGCCGCAAACCCACCCTCTTTTTCGGCAATAAAATCCGATGCCTGCGCAATCGCCGCAATCTTTTCAAGCTCCGCGTTTTCGTTGCCATATCTTATATTCGATTCAATCGTCCCCGAAAGAAGTTGCCCCTTCTGCGGCACGTAGCCGATTTTCTCGCGAAGCAAACTCTGCTGTACCAGCCGAATATCACAGCCGCCAACCAGAATGCGCCCGTCGCTTACATCATAAAAACGAAGCAAAAGCTGTGCAATAGTAGATTTTCCCGCACCAGTAGCACCAATAATCGCCGTAGTTTCGCCGGCCTTTGCCGCAAATGAAACACCCTCAAGCGCGAAAACCTCCGCATTTGGATAACTAAACGAAACATTTTCAAAAACCACAGCCGGACCGGCGTCCCCGAGAACCTCAGGATCGTCCGAATCCAAAATCGTAAGCTCCGTATTTAAAACCTCCGAAATACGCCGAGCCGAAACCTGGGCACGCGGCACCATAACAAGCACCATCGAGAACATCATAAATGCGAAAAGCACTTGCATCGAGTATTGAAAAAACGCCATCATATCGCCGATTTGAAGTTCATTTGGCAATATGCCGACGTTTTGAGCTCCGAAAAAAATTATTGCGACCTGTGTAAAGCCCATGATAAACGTGATCGCAGGCCCGATAAAGGCCATGGTTTTTGCGATAAACAAGCCGAGATCGCGCAAGTCTGTGTTGGATTTGTCAAAACGCTCCATTTCATGCGCCTGCGCGGCAAATGCGCGAATTACAGGCAAGCCATGCAAAATCTCACGTGCTACGCGGTTTAGCCCGTCAGTTTTCTCCTGCACAAGAGAGAACTTGGGCATAACAATCGACACAATAAGTATCACAATCCCAAAAAGCACAACAACGGCAAGCCCCAAAATCCAGCTTAAACTCGGAGCGCGAGTAAGGGCAAGAAAAATGCCGCCGACAGCCAAAACAGGCGCGTACAGAAGCATACGCG
>WRHA01000304.1 GCA_009783395.1 Defluviitaleaceae bacterium | reverse complement strand
CTGTCGGTTGCCCATTGTTGCAAAGCGTCGGGCGGCAGCGAAGTTTCAAGTGCGGGCTCTTTGTCGACGGCGATTTGTATGGAGTTAATTGTTACACCCGCGCCGAACAGCATTTGGGTCAACCCTTCTTGCTTCTCGGTTAATACCGAGACGGCTCTTTCATCTTGCCCTGTTATTATTATATCAACCCCGCTTTCACTGTACATCGTGAAGTATGCGGTGACAAGCCCCAAATTCTTCGTGTCGAGAGAAAGAAGAATCCTCGCTCCGTCTTGCGCCAACGCTTTGTCGTTGAGTACATACAGTTGAAGGTTTGAGATGCGGCCGTTTACTTTGATGGGCAATTGGAAGCCTGCTTCGCCGTCGCCGTTCAGCGCGTGCGTTACAGCAAGCAAAGACTCGAGCGATGCAGAATTTTTTCCGGGGAGCGCGGATTGTACCGTATCCAATATTCGCGCAAACATATGCCCTACAGTCGAACCTTTGCGCAAACCCGAAAGCGACGTGTCCTGTATGGAATCGGAAATATTGCCAAATTCCTCATCGGAATTTTTCTCCGCTTCTTCAAGCTCGTCGGCCAGTGCGCGGTTTGAGCGCGTAAGCTTTTCAAGCGATTTTATATTGCCGATCGTTGTTGGAATATTTCGCGAAGCGAGGAAATGTACGAGCTGTGGATTTGCTGCAACGAAAGCTTGAATTTGTTCGGCCACCATACGGTCTAAAACGACTTTTGCAGCATTTACCGTGTCGGACGCGGAATAATCGGGGGTTGCGGGAAGTATGCCGGGAGCAGTTAAATCCTCAAGCGGCTTATCAAGCCCGTCGGGGGAGTTTAACAGTGCTTCCAATGCTGCGGGCGAGGCAACATCGACGAATTTGTCCAGAACTACGTCGAGGTGTGACATAACTTTCGCATCCGTTGTGGCCTCCATCGCACCCTTGATATTGCCCTCGGGGCGAACGAGCCTTTCGAGCTGTCCGAAGCTTTCGTCGATTTGCATATCAACGCTGTCGCCGCTCTTGATGTGCTGGAATTTTTTCGCAAGATCCATTAATGCGCCGAGTGTCGGCGAGTTGCCCATTTTTGCGGCGAGTCCGACTGCGGCGGCTTCGTCCCGTTGGATGATATGAAGCATCCGATAAAGCGCGACCATGGATTTGCGCGTTTCCGGGTCGATTGCGCCCGATGCGTCGAGTTCCATAATATACTGCGCAATCTTTCCGGTAACATCTTTGCCCTTGCCGAGGTTGAACTGCTTGACGTACGCAAGCACTTGGTCAACGTGCATTTCAAGCGGGTTAAGCCCCTCTTCAAGCATTGATGCGGCGATAATCGGGTGTAACTTTGTTGCCAAAGCGTTAATTTTTGCGTCGATTTCCTTAACGGCTTGCAGGTTATCCTGCGTAACGTCCATATCGTTTTTGCTCAAGATGAACGATGCCTTTAAGTTTTCTGCCGTCGGTGTAATTTGCATTTTTTCCAAAAGCGGAGTGAATTCACCTTTAACTTTCGCAAAGGAGTCGCCGTAACGCGGATCGGGTACGGTCGCGTATTGCTCGTAATGCGAACGGGCGCGTGCGTAGAGTACGGACTCGTGAATGCCTTGGATCGTGAACTCCGATTGTCCCTTTATGATTCCGCCGTGAACGTTTACTGTAAGCGGCGGGATGTTTGCCAAATAATTGAAGATTCGTGTCATGCGGGTTGTCGAGAACTGCGCACCATCGCCGCCCGCCATGCGGTGGTAGCGATATGCGTCCTGCTCGGAAACATTGAAGTTGCGCATTATATCAAGCATGTGACCCGTGTCAACACCGAAGGAACGCGCACGAGACGCGGCTTGTTCGGCAAATTTGATTTGCGCCTCGCCCACACGAGCTACATCGGGCAAGTCCATATTTCCGATTGGTTTGTCTGTTGCGAGTTGGAACGCGGCGCGGTCGAAGAATGCATCCTTGGGGATGTTTCCGCTCATTGCCTGCAGAAAGATTACCTTGTCGATGTTTACGCGGGTAAGCGGCAAATCGCGATCCAGCAAAAACCGTGCGGCAACGAGATTATCCTTTACATAGTCGATGCCCTCGCGTTCGAAGAGCCGCTTTAGCGCGCCTTGAAGGTCATCCCACGGTACGTCGGTTTTTGGCTTTGTTCCTGCGCCGGACATGTGTTTACTTTTATATACATTATCGAGGGTTAAATCTTTTTCGTCGGCTACCAGCTTTTCGATTGCCGGTGCTTCAACTTTATCGGGCAGTTTTTCATACGCGCTTTCAAGCGCGTTAACGTTTTGGTCGGACACGGACATGCCGTGCTTGTAAAGGCTTTCGACGATTGTTTTTGCATTTTCCGGCTTTTGAAACTCGCGATCCATTCCTTCGGCGAGCTCTTGCTCGGAAATTGGGTGTTCCGGCGTTTTGTCGACATTATGCATAACGCGACTGAAATCCGCAAAACTTACTTTATTTATGTCAAGTCCGCTTTGAACCATCGCGGATACGGCGGTTTTTGTGCCGGTTCCGCCGGCGAAGCTTTGTGCGCGGCGGATTGATTTGATTGCCTGTGCGACTTTTTGAGCTTGCTCCTGACGATGTTCGTCGCGAAGCTCCTGTGTTTCTTTCATGGAATCAAGTGTGTTTACAACGCCTCGAAGCCCATCCAGCGCGGATTTTACGCCGCCTCCGATTTTCGCTTTAACGGCAGGGCTTCCCAAATCCTGAGTGAGCTTGAAGCCCGTTCGGGATTGTTGTACCCAAAAACGCAGGGTATCCCCTACCCTGCCCTGAATCGACGAAGAATCGGCGGTAAAAACAACGCCGTCCTCGGTACGAAGCGTGGCCGTTGTGCCGTCAAGCGACTCGAAAAGAGCAGAAATAGTTTGCCCTGTTCTCCAGTCCGGCCCGCCGCTTTGGCGATTGTTTAATGCTCCGGCTGATCCCGGAATTGCGGCTTGCGCAATGTTTACGTTAAATGAAGTCATCATTCGCTTCAACTCCCTCGGTATGTATTTCGGCTTTTTATGCCGAATGGTTTAGCATAAAAAAAAGCACGCCAAGCGTGCATCGGGCACCGTGGGCATCCGGCGGTAAGGAACGTTACGTCTCGAAGCCGGATACGGTTTCCTGATTTAAAAAAAAGCACGCCAAGCGTGCATTGGGCACCGTGGGCATCCGGCGGTAGGCGACGTTACGTCTCGAAGCCGGATACAGCTTCCCGGCCTATAAAAAAATCGGTGCGGGTAGTGTCACTACCGGCACCGATTTTGAAAAAGCTAAGAACCTGTCTTCAATTATTGAAGACAGGTTCTAAGGCGAGATCGCCTAATCTGTTAATGCCAACGCGTCGTCGAAAAGTTTTTCTACTTCTGCGGGCGGTTTTTTTGTTAAAAGGGTCACGATTATTGCCAGGGCAAGGCTTACGAAAAACGCGGGGACTATGCCGAACAGCCTGCCGATGTTAAGGATACCTTCCTGCAAACCGCTTCGAACAAAATCCGCAGTGGATGCGATGTATCCGGCCGCATATGCCGCTTCGGCGGCGTTTGCAACGCCGGCACGCACAATCATAAGCCCAAATGCCCAAACCGACGCAATCGTTGTACCCGATATAATTCCTGCGAGTGCGCCCGCCAGGTTAAATCGTTTCCAATATAATGCCAAAATCATCGAAGGTCCGAACGCCGCACCGAAAATGCCCCATGCGTTGCCTACGATGTCCATTATAGTGCCGCGCCCCGGCCACAGCGCGATGCCTGTCGCAACAACAGCAACGAACACAACAACGGCGCGCCCCATCCATATAAGCTCCGTTTTCCCGGCAGATTTACGGATAAGCGGCTTGTAAATATCTGCCACGAAGGATGACGACGAAATAAGCAGCTTTGAGTCGGTCGAAGACATTGCGGCGGAAAGAATTGCAGAAAGCAAAACGCCGGAAACAACCACCGGGAAAATCCACCGCGCAAGCACGATAAAAACAGTTTCGCCCCCGCCTGTACCAACTGCACCGGGTGCGCCAAGCTCGACGCCGTGCGCTCCGAGAAAGACGCGTCCCAAAATACCCGCCGCAACAGCAGCAGAAAGGATAAGCACATTCCAGCCGATAGCAATAATCGCGCTCTTTTTGACCTCGCGTTGCTTGCGAATCGCCATGTATCGCACAATGATATGCGGCATTCCGAAATATCCCAAGCCCCAGCCGAGGCCTGTCAAAATATGAGAGATGCTTTCCCAGTCGAAACTGCCTGTAAACAGGGGGTTCCAGTAATGTTCGGGGAAAACAGTCGCGGCAAACGTGCCTGTATCAAGCGCGAAAAGCACGAAAAACGGCGCGGCCATAAGCGCGAGAAGCATGAGTCCGCCCTGGAAAAAGTCCGAAACGGAAACGCCCTTAAACCCGCCCAAAAACGTGTAGAAAATAATCAACAACGCACCAATTATCATACCCGCCTCTTGGCTCATGCCGAAAACTATGTTGAAAAGCACACCGCAAACCACGATGTGCGCAATCGAATATGCCGTAAACGCCACAATAAAAACAGCGGCACAAATGCATTGCAACAATTTGCTCTTTGTTTTAAACCTGTTTGTAAAAAACTGCGGCAAAGTAATCGAGTCATCCGCAACAATCGAAAACTGCCTAAGCCTGGGCGCGATGAAGATCCAGCTCAAGATGTAACCGAACGCGAGTCCGGCCGCGATCCACGCACGGCTCATGCCAAACCAATAAATTGAGCCGGGCAAAGCCAACAGTACCCACGCGCTCATATCGCTCGTTCCCGACGAAAGGGCGGAAACCCACGGTCCCATTTCGCGATTTCCGAGATAATAATCCTTCTCGCCGCTGCCTTTCGATTTAATAAAAAAGTAAACGCCGAAGCTCATCATGATAGCGATATACACGACGAACACCACAATTTCGACCACGTCTACGCGGTTAACAATTTGATCAAAATACGCACTGCTGTTCTCCATACCCTCGCTCCTTCAATTTAATTTGTAAACCATTGGTAATACTACACGAAATTTAATTTTTGTGCAAAAAATCGGTGCGGCGCGCCAAGCGCGCGGTGGGAACCGGGGGAGTGTTTAAGTTGGCGACATGTTCGTCTCGAAGCCGGATGGGGTTTTTGGGTGCGGAAAAAAAAATCGGTGCGGGTAGTGTCACTACCCGCACCGATTTTGCGCGATGAGGTCGTCCTCGGTTCAAAATCACAATGTATTGCATTTGTGTGGATTCCACTGTAAGATTTTGAGGGGAGGCTTAACATGCGAAAAACGCCAACACCGCGGACAGGCTCTCGCCCGCGTTCAAATCCGCGCCCGAATTCGCGTTCAAATACACGTTCAAATTCGCGTACAATGCCGACCAGGCGTCGCATCCCCACGCGCCGTCGTCGCAGACGTACGCGCAGAAGCGGTCGTGGGTTTTTTCTTGCCGCCCTTGCGATTTTAATTTTCGCAATTATTTACATATTCGCGGGTGACAGGATTTTTCCGCCGATTACGACGTTTTTCATCACCGACGGCGAGGAGATAATCGTTTCGTTTTTGGATGTCGGTCAGGGAGACAGCGTTGTTGTGCGGTCGGCAGGCAATACCGTTTTAATCGACGGTGGCGAACATGGCGCACGAGGCGTTGTAATTTCCTATTTAAATGAAGCGGGAATTACAAGGCTGTGCTACGTTGTGGCAACGCATCCGCACAGCGACCATATCGGCGGGCTTGTGCAAATACTGCGCGATTTCGAAATCGGCAGTGTAATAAAGCCCGATATTTCGCACGAGGCGCAGTACACGCAAGTTTACGGAAATTTTCTCGAAGCCATTCATAACAATGCGGTTCATGTAATTCATCCGTCGCCGGGCGATCGCCTGCAAGCGGGCATAATTCATCTGGAGGTAATCTCGCCGCCGGCTACGATGCGTTCAATAAACGATCAATCCATCGTTTTGCGACTTGAACACGGGCAAACTTCATTCTTGTTTACGGGGGATGCGGAGTCCCCTGCCGAGCGATGGATGGTTGACAGCCGCGCAAATATTTCATCCGACGTGTTGCATGTCGGCCATCACGGCAGTCGCACTTCCACGACCGAATCCTTCCTTCTCGCCGTCGCGCCCGAAATCGCAGTAATAAGCGTCGGCGAAAACAACCGCCACGGTCATCCCCACCAAGAGGTAACAGACAGCCTCCGCTCGCATGGCATAGAAATTCTGCGAACCGACGAACTGGGAACAATCCGAATGCTAACCGACGGCAACGAAATTACTCGGAAAGAAAATACGCCGCAAGATTAGCACCCGCATCCAAAACCGGGCTGATACAATTTCGCGCCGAAGTCATAAGCGTAGTAACACCCGGTCCGTGTCCTGCAATAACGCTGCCCCCATGCACAACAACCCCGATCGTACACGCGCCCGCCCTGTACGTGCGCCCGTAACGCGTATCC
>WRHA01000303.1 GCA_009783395.1 Defluviitaleaceae bacterium | reverse complement strand
CCCATGCCGTGCCGACATTCATATTTGTCGAGCGCGGATTTCATCGGCATCCACTGGGGCGACCACGTTTGACCGCCGTCGCGCAAATAAAAATACCGCCCGCCGATGTCTGCCGGCGCGTTATTGTAACGATAACGCGTCAGGCGCAACATTCGTGCGTCGCGGTAAAAACAGTAGCCTCCCGATGTGTTTGAAAAAAGCCCAAAAAAATCGTCGCACCCTAAATAGTTTATCCACGGGTACGGTGTGTCCGGTCGCGTTATGACATATTCACGCGCCGCATCGTCGAAGAATCCGTACTGCATGTTGTGTCCCTCCTTATGGTCGCTCTATTTATTTTCTTTCTTAATTTTTCTAATCATCTCCGCGGGGTCGTGCTTGAAAAGAGCAGTGCCGATTACGAAGCTTTTTATTCCAAGCGGCCGCAAAAGCTTTACGCGGTCGAAATCGATGTTTCCGTCGACGCAAAGGTCGAATTTTTTTTCTTCTGCAAGCTTGCCAAGCTCGGCGAGTTTAAGCAAAGTGAAGTCTAGGAATTTTTGCCCTGCAAAGCCCGGGTTTACGGTCATTACGAGGACATGATCGCACAGCGGTAAAACTTCTTTTACTGTTTCAACGGATGTGCCGGGGTTAAGGGCGATACCGGGCGTCATGCCAAGCTCGCGGATAAGTTGCAATGTGCCGGAGATATGGGTGTCGGCTTCGGGATGCACGGTGACTATTTTCGCGCCTATATCGCGAAAATGTCGGATGTGGCGCGAGGGGTTTCGAATCATAAGGTGTACATCAAGCGGAATGTCGGAATGTTTGCGCACATGCTCAATCATGTTTGTGCCGAGACCGAAGTTTGGCACAAAATCGCCGTCCATTACGTCTATGTGCAAATAATCCGCACCTTCGAGTCGCTTCAAATCATTCGCCAAATTTCCAAGGTCGGCGCACAAAATGCTGGGGTGAATTTTAATCATTTAAACCTCTCCCTTATTTTCTCACCAAAAAGTCTACCACGAACGAAAAAAAAAAGATATAATGCTAAACGAAACATTTTTTATCACTGATAGGGAGGTTTTTTTGGTGAAAATTGTCATAACAAATGATCATGCGGCAACCGAGTTAAAAACCGAGTTGCTTTTTCATTTGCTGGGAAAAGGACACACAGTGGAGGACATGGGATCGAACGGCGATCGAGCCGAATATCCCCAATTGGCACACGCGGCGGCAAAAAAAATCGCCGACGGCGAGTTTGAGTTCGGTGTTTTTTTATGCGGAACGGGCGCGGGCATGTGTATCGCGGCAAACAAGGTGCATGGCATTCGCGCAATCGTTTGCACAGAACCCTTTACGGCAAAGCTCGCACGCGAACATAATGATGCGCAAGTTCTTTGCATCGGCGCACGCGTCGTTGGTCGCGAGCTTGCAAAAATGATAGTCGATGAATTCATCGAAGCAAAATTTGAAGGCGGCCGACACGCCACCCGAGTAGAAACCTTCATGGCCTTCGAATCACGCCAAGCGTGAGTGAGAACCGTGGACATGTGGTGGGGAGCGAAATGTTCGTCTCGAAGGCGCGGGCAAAGAACGCCCGCCATTGCCTGATAGGGTTTCGGGGATTTATGTAAAATCGGTGCGGGTATTGAGGCAATTGATAATCGTGGCCAAGTTTACAAGTAAAAGGAGCGTGACCTAATTATGTTTGAAGCACCATCAGGGCCGTGAATAATGTGAATATACGGATTTTCCGGTTGCGGCGCAAATCCGTTCATTATTGATGTCAACAATACCATCGGCGCGGCAAGCGAAACGACCATCGGCAATGAACCGATTAAAAAAACAATAACCTTTGAAAAAAAGACAGGGAATCGTTTGTTTCCGGTTGATACGGCCATCCCGAATGTCCGATTAACAAATTCGGAGCTTATAAAAATTCCGGCATAAATAGCGATAAAAGACGATATAAGCTGAAAATCAACAACTGCACTCCGTAAAAAGTGAAGCCCCGTGATTGCCGTACTTTCGTACACAATTAATGGAATATACCAAGAAACTACACCAAATATAAAAAGAGCCAATATCAGTCCCTTATAGCCGAACGACCTGCGAAGTTTCAGAAAGTCTGCAAATATCAAATTTTTCATTCTGCACGCTCCTTGCCCTTCTCATAGACAAACGGTCTGACAAAGACAAATAGCCACCCCTGCGACCAAACAGATGGGTGGCTATTTTCGTAAGAAACATTACGGATTAGTCGCTTCACCTTGCGGAGCAGCAACCGAGAGGACGGTTACAGACGTTCTCTCTTTTTATTATATCAACATTATATGCCGAAAATGCATGGCTGTAAACAGGCAACAAATTTTTTACAAACGAACCGCCCGCGAGAATTTGCTATCAAGTTTCTGCGTTGCCCAAAGGCGCGAGCGTTGAAATAGACTGCATCGCGGCGGTGTGATCTCTCATGCAAATCGTCTGCGTGAATGCGATTTGCGGCAATGATGATAATTGCATATACTACAGGCATTGATTCCGAGAGGTGGCAAAAGAGAATGTTTGACAGATTGGATGAACTTGAAAAAAAATACGCGGAGCTGTCGACGGCGATTTCCGACCCGGAAGTCATCAACGACACTTCGCGTTTTCGCATTTTAATGAAGGAACACAGTGATTTAACGCCGATAATGGACACATATCGCGAATACAAACGCCTGCAACAGCAGATCGAAGACGCAAAGGAGATGCTTGGCGAGGAAGCCGACGAGGATTTGCGTCAACTCGCTAAGGACGAAATTAAAGAATCCTCCGATGCCGTCGAAAAAATTGCGGAGGAATTAAAAATTCTGCTTTTGCCCAAAGACCCGAACGACGAAAAAAATGTCATCGTGGAAATTCGCAGTGGCGCGGGCGGGGATGAAGCCGCTCTTTTTGCAAATTCGCTTTACCGTATGTACTGCCATTATGCCGAACGTCGCCGCTGGAAATCCGAAGTAATGTCGGCGAACGAAAACGGCATAAAAGGATTTAAAGAAATCGTGTTTATGATAAACGGTCGCGGCGCATACTCGCGGCTTAAATATGAAAGCGGCGTACATCGCGTACAGCGAGTGCCGGAAACAGAGTCGCAAGGGCGAATCCATACATCGACTTGTACTGTCGCTGTTCTCCCGGAAGCCGAGGATGTTGACGTCGATTTGAATATGGCAGAAGTTCGCATCGACATCTATCGCAGTGGAGGCGCAGGCGGCCAAAGCGTAAACACAGCCGACAGCGCAGTGCGCATGACTCACATTCCCACGGGTATTTCGGTGGCTTGCCAGGATGAGCGCAGCCAATTAAAAAACAAGGAAAAAGCCATAAAAATCCTGCGTGCGCGGTTGTATGAGGCCGAGCAGGAACGCTTGCAAAAAGAAAACGCCGCCGATCGCAAAAACCAGATTGGCAGTGGCGACCGCAGTGAAAAAATACGCACCTACAATTTTCCGCAATCCCGCGTTACCGACCATCGCGTTTCACTTACGTTGCACAGGCTCGACTCCGTTTTAAACGGCGATTTGGACGAAATTTTGGACACATGCATTACGCATGATCAGGCAAAGAAGTTGCAAGGTGAATAAAATGCGAACAGAACAAGAGATGATGGAGTTAATCTTACGTGTCGCAAATGCAGACGAGCGAATACGCGCTGTAAGCATGGAGGGTTCACGCGCAAACCCCGCAGTGCAAAAGGACAAATTTCAGGATTACGACATCAGCTATTACGTGACCGATGTTGCGCCATATTTCAATAACCCCGAATGGATTTTTGCGAATTTCGGTAAGCCGTTGATTATGCAAATGCCGGAGAATCTGCGCGAAGCGGATAACGACGGTGATTTTTGCTATCTGATAATTTTCCCGGACGGAAACCGCATTGACTTGGGCATAAAGGCAGAGGCATATATCGACGATGGCGAGCCTTCGATTACCCTCTTGGATAAGGACAACGGCAACGGATTTCGCCCCGAAATGCCGCTCCACGACGATAAATTTTGGCATATAAAACCGCCGACGCTTCTTGATTGGGTTTCATGTACAAATAATTTCTGGTGGTGCTTAGGAACTGTCCGGAAATGTATGAACAATTTGCCGCCACATTTTCCGGTAGCAATTATGATGAAATTTGGGCAGCAGTCTATATTATGTGCGACTTGTTTCATGTGGCGGCAACGGTGGTGGCATCTCATTTTTCCTTTGAATATCGCCAAGATGAAGAAAACGGCATACGCGAATATTTGCGGCTGGTAAAGGCGGATTCGCCGTGATTTCATTCAACACTGTAATTTCAAGCGTAAAGGTAACAATCGAAGCATGAAACATGCGGGAATTCCGATTGATACATTTTTCACTCGTTCTTGGGAATGCTACGGTAAGATAGCAATAATTTGAACAATTTGCCCGCCGTATCTTTTACGTAAATTTTTGTTCCGGAACACACGCGAAGGAGAGATTGATGTGGCGAAGAAAAAGAAAAACGTGTTTAACGTTAGACAATATTTTTGTGGGCTTTGATTTTTTGTGTAACAGATGGGATTTCCACGTCAATACGCATTTGCTCCACAATTCCGGCACGGCGCACAACAGCATTTCCAATAGCCTTGGCACGTTCGGGGGCTATCGTGCTTGACTTTGCAAATATTTCGGCACAATCAGCATCAACACCCTTTAGCGCATCGTAGTCAAACCAACTCAAACTTTGCACAAGTTTAAGTTGGTCGTCCTGATTTTTTCTGAACGGCTTAGATTCAACCGCCGAGCCAACTCTTTGCGTGTTATACCAAAGCGATGTGCCGCTGTCATAAACAGGAGCGAAGCCAATCCATTCCAAGGTTTCGGCGTTTCGTAAAAAACCGAAATTATTGTAATGCCTATCCTCGTTGGCGATTATATAATCAAGTGTCAACATCTTATCAATGGCTGAGATAATGCCGGTCATTTCCATTCCAAGCCTTTTGCAACAACGCAACAGATGAGTTATTTCCGATTCGTTGTTGAGCCGCTTCATGGTCTGAACGACTCTCCATGCCGGCACAAGCTCTGTATGAGACGTAACGAAATTTTCGCATACGCTGTATGCTTTTTCCCCTTCGGAAGCAGATTCAAAAAGCAAGTCATAGGCGACGTGAGGAATTTGCAACCGTTTCATAACTGCGGTGGCAACAACTTCGTTAAAAGGCTCTTGCTCAAAAACTCCGCTTCCGCCTTTGATTAAAACTCGCTTGCCTTCTGATATGCTCCATTTTTTTCTGAGCCAACCATCCGAGGTGCCGTCCGGCGAAAGCATATTTATTGCGTATTTGGGACTCTTGCCAAATAATATCTCGCCAATATCCCCCGAAAAATCGTTGTCAAAAAAATTTACAGCACTCCAATTAAGCCCTGAATCTTTGGGCATTATCCAATATTGGTCAGACAGGCTCAGACCGTAGCATTTGACGATAAGAGCCGCGGGTGTCCGTAAATCCAAGGCACAAAGAGCCGCCTCTATTTTATCTCGGCTTGCGGGAATAGAGCGACCAAGCCACCAGTCATTAAGGGCGGCTCGGTTTGGCTTGTTTTTATCCGCGCTTCTTGACCCTGTCGTGCCTATAGGTAAATGTTCGGGAGCATGAATTGTACCAATTTTATCGATATAACCATTGTCGGAGTCAATTTCCACGTCCGCAACCGATATGTTTTTATGCATAAGTGTGCAAGTCACAAGTCACCCTCCTTTACGCAAGGCTACCATTCTAAAATGAATTCGAGCCAACCGGTTTTTAACTGATTTTAACACGGCAAAGCCTTGAAAACAAGGATAAACGCTGAACACCTCGATGACATGAGTGTCCAACGCCTTATAAAATCCTACATCACAAAAATATACGCCCCCGGTGATAGTGTTAGTATCACCGGGGGCGTAAACATGGTTGATTGCGGAGGTAGGATTTGAACCTACGGCCTTTGGGTTATGAGTTGCTAAATTTGCGTTTTGTGTCATTTCGCAAATGTTCGTAAAGCCTGTTATTGTGCGGTTTCTTCTCTGTGTGCGTTTGGTGTCGTTAAGTGAAATTGTGCGTTATTTCGTTATGTTGTGCGTTATTTCGTTATGTTGTGCGTTAAATGTGCGTTATTTCGTTATGTTGTGCGTTAAATGTGCGTTAAATTTTGTTGTCATGCGTGGGCTTCCACCTTTGAAATATCCCCTACATACAGGGTCTTACCCAACGGAGCAAGCACCCTTAAAACTGTGTCAAGCTGTGGACTGGTTTCCCCCGCTTCCATGCGGGATATTATAGGCTGTTTAACCCCGCTTAGTTGTTCAAGTTCCCGCTGTGATAATCCCTGCTCATTACGCGCCTTTATAAGTTCGCCTATAATGTCCACCCGTAAACGGCTTTCTCTGATTTCCTCTGCGGTAAAAATATCTT
>WRHA01000302.1 GCA_009783395.1 Defluviitaleaceae bacterium | reverse complement strand
AAAGCGTAGGCTTGGTTATGCCTGCCGCTGTGGTGAGTTCGCTAACAGCAACACCTTCGTAACCCTTTGCAGAAAACAACGCAAGGGCTGAATCTAAAATATTTTGTTTAGCGGTACTTTTATCGTCCATAAATCAATTATATACCGAGCGGTATATAAAAGTCAATAGGGAGTTTTCGTTACTCTATCGCCAACCCCTTACTTCTCTTTAACTGAACGTGCTGACGGTAAAGGTTGTTATAGTTACCCTCCCAACGCTTGGCTTCGCTTTTCTGATGGGTGAGTTGGGATAGCAAGTCGGACGTAGAATCTTGTTCTTGGCTGTAAAGCTGTTTGTATTTTTGGGTTTCGCTGTTTGCCTTTTTTAACTTGTTATCAAGGCTTTTTTCCTTACCCTCTAATTCGCCCTCTCTGCCGTTTAATGCTTGCTCCCTGCTGTCGAGTGCCTTTTTCCTATCTCGCATATCTTTTTGTTGCCGTGAGTTTGTTGCCCCCTCGATTGCTGTTTTCTTGAGATTGCCGGTGGATCAATATGTCAAAAATTGGGGATAATGCCATAAGAGTATTTTAAGGAGATGGCAAAATGGTAAATATTACAGGCCTCGTGAAAGAGGACGGGGCGGTAGTTGGTTATCAGTTATCAAACGGTCAAACCCTAAGTAGTGCCGAAGGTGTGGCTTTGGCACGACAAGGCGGCATACAAGGCGTCGGCATTTCCGAACGTGACGGGAACGAATATCTTTTCCTCGCGTGAAATCATTGACGTGCTTTATTTTCGAAACTGCATGAATGTGTTGAATAAATCCAGTTTGCCAAAGCCCCATTGGTGATTTGGGTATCGGTTATGGGTTTCGCGTCGACAACCCCTTATCAGGGCAGCTTTTATGCGGTTTGTATTGAGGCTTACGTCATTTCCTTCCACTATTCCCCATTGCAACATTAATGCACATGCCCCGGCTGTTATTGCCGTTGCCACGCTGGTGCCCGTCATTGTTCCGTTGCCTACAGGATAAAATCCGGCCACGTCGACTCCGGGTGCAACCAAATCAGGTTTGCCTTGCGCAATTCTGGTCGGCCCCCAGGATGAACGGCTGTACAATCCGCCGTCTCTATGATTATATGCACCGCATGTAATGCTTCCGGTTGATGTCCCCGGCACGGTAACGGTTACATAAGGATCCGGTGTTAAAAATTGCAAACCGGGGGACGATAACCCCGTTATGGGAAGCCAAATATTATAAATTCCGCTGACAATAATATCCCCGTGTAAATTTATATCCCATATACCGGGTGTTGGACGCAGAATTTTGACCACAATTAGTTGGATGCCGGAGCCGGATACCGGAAAATGGTATTCAACTATTATTTTCGAGTGTTCCAATATAAGATCTGTTTCCGTTATCGACCCGGATCTTGCAACGGCACGCGGTATAATTTCACCCGTTGGAGATTTTAGGGATACGGACATCCTGTCCGGCGGACCTACAATTACATTCAGCATGAAATCGTTTGCATTTTCGGGTACACGGAGCTGGACAGTCTCAATCTCATTTGTTTCCGACAAAACACCGCTTGCGTGATGCCCGGCATAACTTTCGTTTCCGGCTCCGGTACAAATGCATATTCCTGTTAGCGGAGAAACTACGGAGATATATTGGTCGAGAAAGGAAAAGCTGTCATGCCCCGCCAAATTTGAGCCCAGTCCGATGCATACAGCCAGCGGCATTTTAAGCTCGAGTGCCCTGTCAATCATATATTCAATCGCAAGGATAACATCAACGCCCGAAAAAACATTTTCCTGACTATCCGGCAGACAATAAAAATTATAGAAAAATTTTTGCATCCTTCTAAGTTTTACAACAATCAAATCCGCGTCCGGTGCCGCACCGATGTATTCGGAATCTAATCTGCTTGCCGCAACAGATGCCAGAAAAGTACCATGCCCTACCGTATCTGTTGATGGCACAATATCTGTAGGGTAGTCCGTTTGCAGTGCTTGATTAATTTGTTCATTGGTGAATTCACTGCCGAAAAAAAAATCATCCGGACTGTTTCCTTCAATCGACTGATCCCATAAATATTTTATTTTGCTGGTGCCGTCCTCGTGTATGAAGGCAGTTTTTGTAAAATCTATACCGGTATCAATAATTCCTACAAGCGTGCCGCGACCGCGCAAACCCAAATGCGGATGCTGTTGAAGCCGCGTGATCTCGGATGCATCCAGGCTCGCTCGCCCGAGGAGCGTTAATGCTTTTGGAAAAAGCTCGGCGGAGGCCGTACCTAAATCCACAGCCAAATCATTAATGCGCCTGCTGTCCACGTACAAAACCGAGTAATCGCCGCGAACAATTTTTCCCACCCTCACGTAGGGCAGATGGCTGACCTTGTTAGCAAACGCAGGCCCGTTCTTTGTGTATAATTGAATCACATACGGTTGGTTAGCAAACTCTTGTATTGTCACAATCTCGCCCCCGCCCAATATCGCTAATTCAGTCTATGTATATGCACGCCAAGCGTGCAGCGGTCGCTTCTAAGCCACAAAAAAATCCCCGGCAGCATCAAATCGATACTATCGGGGATCTTTATAGGACGATAAACCGTATCCGGCAATGGCGGGCGTTCTTTGCCCGCGCCCTTCGAGACGTAATGTTAGTTGCCGCAAGATGTCCACGGTGTCCAATGCACGCTTGGCGTGCTGGCGTGCCTAATCTTGTGCTAGGAAGCGTTCTACGTCGAGAAGGAGTTTTACATCCTCGCCGACTTTTCCAATGTTGCGCACGAATTGGTTGGCGTAGCTTAGTTTCGCGCTTGGCGGTGGGGCGATTCTTTCCTCCGGGATTATTGCAGTTTCTTGCACCGCGTCAACAATCATGCCCAAGGTGTAATCGCCGTAATTGATTACAATGATGCAGGTTTCTTCGTCGTGTTCCTTAAACGGCTTTCCAAAACGCTTGCGTACGTCAAGAACACCGATTAAGTCACCGCGAAGGTTTGTTATGCCTTCGATGAAGTTCGGCATGTCTGGAACCTTCGTTATCGATTGCATTTTTATAATTTCCTTTACATACGCAATCTCTACGCCATAATCTTCGTCTTCGATGGCGAAGGTCAAGTATTGATCCTTTATTGTGTCATCCAATTGCTTTTCTTCAAAAAAATTCTGTATGGCAGCCATGGCTATACCTCCCTATTTGTCAAAGAATCCGGCTACGTCGATTATTAGACTTATGTCGCCGTTGCCCAGAAGAGTACAGCCGCTTAGGCCGCGTACTTTTTTGAAATATTTGGGCATGGGCTTAACAACCGCTTGCTGTTGTCCGATAAGCTCATCCACCAACATGCAAACAACATGTTCGCCGTTTTCAAGCTGTATTAACGTGCCTTCGCAGACGTCTGTAACCGCTCCGTCAATGTTGAAGAAATCGTGCAAGCGAACGATGTTATAAATTTCGCCGCGGTTGGTAATCATTTCGTTTCCGCTTGGGTCGGTGAAAAGATCCTCCGGCCGCGCTTTGAACGATTTGATAATGTTTGCGATGGGAATTGTATATTGCGCACCGGCAACCAAGACGCTCATGCCTTCTTGAATTGTGAGGGTGAGGGGGATTTTTAGTGTGAAGGTCGTGCCTTCGCCGGGAACCGAATCAACAAGCGCGGTTCCGCCGACAATTTCCAGATTGCTCGACACAACATCCATGCCCACGCCGCGCCCGGAAAATGCCGTAACTTGGTCGTTTGTTGAAAAACCGGGAAGGAAAATGAATTGCTGAATTTCCCTGTCGGTGTATTCGGCATCGGGTTTGGACGTTAGCCCGTTCGCTTTTGCTTTGGCCAACACCTTTTGGGTGTTTATGCCGCGCCCGTCGTCTTTGATAATGATAAGAACGTCGCCGCCTGCATTTTTCGCCTCGAGCAAAACACGTGCTTTTGCCGCCTTGCCGCGCTCCTTGCGCTCGGCGGGAAGCTCGACACCGTGGTCGATAGAGTTACGGATAATGTGCATAATCGGGTCGGCGATGTGTTCAATTATGTTTTTGTCGACTTCGGTTTCCTCGCCGACGATATCAAGCTGTACGTCTTTGTCGAGCTGGCGACACATGTCCCGCACGATGCGATGCATCCGGAAAAATGTCGCAGACAGCGGAACCATCCGCATTTGCATGACGGTTTGCTGCAAGTTTGAAATAATTTTGCGCAGTTGACGCGTTTCTTTATTGAAGCTTTCGAGTTGCAACCCCTCAAGCTCGGAGTTTTGTGTAACCATTGCTTCGGAGATAACAAGCTCGCCCATGAGATTTAAGAGCGCGTCGAGTTTGTTGACGTTAACGCTTATCATGTGCGATGCAGACCCTGCTTTTTTCTGTGCGGCTTCAGCGGATGCCGCCGCTTCGGCCGGAGATGATGGGGCAAAGGTTTCAACGAGTGTGGGAGTTTCCATTGTATGCTCCTCCTCTATTGTAGGCTCTTCGGGCATCGGAATATCAACGTCGATGTTATGAATGTCGCCGGTTTCAGTGTTGACAATTTCGGGTGCAGCATCAATCGTCGCATCTTCAGGGGCCGATAAATCCTCTAAAGATAATTCGCGCAGATATACGGTCGCACCCAAATGGTTGTACACGAAGGTGTAGTCGCGAGGGCTCGAAAATTCAACAGTGAATCCTTCGTTGCGGATTAACGGAATTGTGCTTTCGTCGATAACATCCGCAGGCACATGCACAATATCGGCGGCAAAATTTTGCATGTTGTGTACAAGCGTATATGCGCGGATGTTTTCCATTTCGCATCCGTCTTGGAAAAAGATTTTTGCCTTGTACTTGTGCATATTCTCACCTGTTGTGCCGATATTTTGGGGCTTTGTGTCTGCACTCTTGCCTGTGCCGACAGGTGCGGATGTTTCGCTTTCCTCACCTTTAATTTGATGCAGGAACTTATCGATTGCCAAAGCAAGCTCGGTGCCGTCGCCGTTTGGTTTTTCCCCGCCTTGAAGTTTGGCAAGCTCTTCTTTTACAAAGTCTGCGCCGCTTAAAACGTGGTCTGACAGGCGTTTGAAGTCCAAACCTTGCGGATTTTCTTCTCGCAGGTAATAGAATAAATCTTCAATCGAATGAGCCACGCTTGCGATGTTGTCGAACATCATCATAGCGGAAGACCCCTTGATTGTGTGCATGACCCGGAATATTTCATTGATCTGATCCATGTTATATTCCGATTCACTTTGGACTATCGTGGCTTCAAGCTGATCGATGAGCTGAGTCATCTCAAAAATGAACATTTCAAGCATTGACTCTCTGTCGAAGTCAGTCATAGAAATTTCACCCTCCCTTGTTATCGTATATTAAACTACAAAGAGACTGCAAAAACAAGTGTTTTTTACAAAATAAACGCAGATTATATTAAAATGAGACTTTGACGCTACAGAGGTTTTCGGTAAACAGCGGGCTTAATGTATTCGTATTTTGTGCCCGAATTGCTTATCGACTCAGAATGCCCTATAAATAAATATCCGCCGGGTTCGGTAATATCATAAAATCGCTTGACAACGGCATCGCGGGTTTGGCTGTCGAAATAAATCATTACGTTTCTGCAAAAAATTACTTGCATGGTTTTACGAAACGGAAACGGTTCAACAAGGTTTATTTTTCTGTACACAATTTGCTTTAATATGCAATCTTTGACTTTGGAAAGTTCGTCGTCGTATTTGTTAAAATATTCGGACTGCCAGCCCTTTGGCAAAGTTTCGAGTGCGTTTGTTACATATCGTCCCGCAACGGCCTTATCCAGCACTTGCGCCGAAATATCGCTTGCCAAAATTTGCGTGTTCCATCCGGGGCTTCTTTTGAAATATTCCTGCAAAATAATTTGCAACGTAACCGGTTCCTCGCCCGACGACGATGCCGTACACCACAAGCGAACATCCTTTTGTGCGGCATATTTTCCCTCAAGCCAAGGTAAAACAACATCGCGGAAATAATCAAAATGGTCGGTTTCGCGCATAAAAAACGTGTGGTTTGTGGTGATTTTATTCACAAAGCGCGTCATGGCTTCGCCGGTTCTGTCTTGCAACAGATAGTCAAAATAATCCGAAAACGTGGACATTCCAAGTTCTTGTAATGTCGAGCGCAGACGCGAGTGTACGAGCGTTTTCTTCTCGTCGCTGAGTGAAATTCCAAAGTTTGCCTTTATATATGCGCGGATTTTTTCGAATTCGGCGTTCGTTAACTCTTTCATGAATTTCACGTCCCCCTGCGCACACCATATGCGCTGCCTGAAAAAAGATTCTCCCACTATAATAACACTATCGGTGGTTTACGCAAGTTTTTTTTGTTTATTTAAAAAAGCCGTAAAAAAGTACGCAAAAAAAAATCGGTGCGGGTAGTGTCACTACCCGCACCGATTTTTTTTCCGGACCGGGAAATTGCATCCGGCTTCGAGACG
>WRHA01000301.1 GCA_009783395.1 Defluviitaleaceae bacterium | reverse complement strand
GGGTCGCGGGCGGTGCGGGTATCGCGAGGGGTACGGGGCTCGCGCACATCTGTATGTGCATCCGCAACGGGGCGTTCGCGCACTTCCCGAACGCTGTGCGCCTCGCTTGCTTCGCGGTCGCGGCGTTCCCGTGTTTCGGCGGGCCTTGCTGCAGGCCTTGACCTTTCGGCGGGCGTTTCGACAGGCCTTTCGACGGGTTCTTCTGTTGTCGCTTCCGCTTTCTTCTTATCGATCGCCTCCAGAAATTTTACCAAGCCCTGATACTTTTTAAGCCGCTTTTGTACATGATAATATTCACGCGTGCCTTGAATTGTTCCGACAACGGAGTAAACCGCGACAATCGCGACGATTATAACCGCGGATTCCATTATGTGCGTCCTTAAATCAAGCTCGAAAATATCAACGCCGTCGATAAAAATTACGCTCAACCAATAAAGCGCGAGAAGTATCGCGCCGCCGATTCCGACGCAAATGCGCGTTCCGATATTTTTTTTATAAATATAATCGTGGCGGAAAAATTCGTTTGCCGCACGGTCGGAAGCCCCGTTATGCTTGTCGTAAACGGCGAGCTTCGTCATTGTGATTATTCTTTCGCGGTTGACCATGGGACACCTCCACAGCATTTTAACATTTTTTACATGCGTTGTAAAAATTTTTTCAAATCGGTGCGGGTAGTGACACTACCCGCACCGATTTGAAAAAATTTTTGCGTGAAGGATTTTGCGCTTCATTGTCGAAATATAATTATGAGGGTCTTGAGGTCGCCGAAACAAAGCGCGTTCGGCTTCGAGACGAACACGTGGCAAACACAAGTTGCCCACGGTGTTCATGCCCGCTTGGCGGGAGGGGATTTGGGTGTTTTATTCTCATGATGTAATTGCCGAGGTTAAGGCGTTAAATGATATAGTTGATGTAGTCGGATCGTATGTGCGCCTTTCGCCGAGCTCGGGCAATTTTTTTGGGCTTTGCCCCTTCCACAATGAGAAAACGCCGTCTTTTTCCGTAAATCGCGACAAGCAAATTTTTTATTGTTTCGGTTGCGGCGCGGGCGGAAATGTGCTTAGTTTTGTTAAGCGCATTGAAAACATGGATTTTCCCGACGCGCTTAGATTATTGGCGGATAGGGCGCATTTTAACCTCCCCGAAAAGGGCGCGAATGCCGCCCACGAGAAAATGCGGGCGGCGGCGCGTGAAACTGCGGCAAAACTAAACAAATCGGCGGCACGATTTTTTTACGACAACCTGCACGACGATGCAGGTCGGGATGCGCGAAAATACTTAGAAAATCGCGGGCTTAATATCGGGATTATGCGAAAATTCGGTCTCGGTTATGCCCCGGATGTATGGGACGCCCTTATGACAAAATTTCCGGATGTTTTGCCGGCGGATTTTGAAACAGCGGGGCTTGTTAAAAAAAGCGAGAAATCTTCGGGCTACTACGACCGTTTTCGCGGAAGATTAATGTTTCCGATAATCGATAATCGCGAGCGCGTAATCGGATTTGGTGGCCGCATAATGAAAAACGACGGCGACGGCGCGAAATATTTAAACTCACCCGAAACCGCATTGTTTCGAAAAAGCGAGTGCTTATACGGTCTTAACTTGGCAAAAAAAGCAGGTGCAACGGAGATAATCGTCGTTGAAGGTTATATGGACGTAATCGCTATGCACGCGCATGGGTTTGCAAATGTTGTCGGCGTTTTAGGCACAGCAATGGGACAAGCCCACGCGAGATTATTAAAAAACACCGGCGCAAACACGCTGATTTTAATGCTTGACAGCGATGATGCCGGTATACGTGCGGCACTTCGAGCCATTCCGATTTTGGTTAAAGCAGGCTTAAAGGTCAAAATTTTAAACCTGCCCGACGCAAAGGACCCGGACGAGTATTTATCACGCTTCGGAGCGCAAAAATTTAAAAGCCTGTTGGCAACCGCACAAAACCACATCAATTTTCAAGTAGGTTTGGCCAAGTCCGGCCACAACCTCGAAACAACCGAAGGACGCATTGGTTTCACACAAGCGGCCGCAAAAATACTCGCGACACTGCAAAGCGCGATCGAAATCGACGCATATGCAAAAGACATTGAAAAGGAATCCGGAATTGCGCTTTCCGCCATTTATAAAGAAATCGAGAAAATTAGCGGCGAAGTTTTTGCAAAACGCGAGTTTAACCTCGCACCACGTACCTATGTAACAAAAAAGCACGGCGAGGACATCGGGCTTAAAAACGCAAAAAAGGGTTTGGTAAGCTTGCTTTTTTCGCACATTGCGACTGTTGGCGCGCTGAAAGATGCAAACTGCCTTTCGCCGGAAGAAATGGGCGACAGCATATGGGGCAAATTATTAGATTTGGCATATGGAAACCGCGTAAAATCGCCGTCGGATATCTTTGATCACTTCGAAGATGACGAAGCTCACCACACAATCGCCGAAATCTTCGCCGACACATCAAAAGAATCATCCGCGGACGCGCCCTCGAAAGCCGCAGTTGAAAAGGCATTGAACGACTGTGTGAAAAAAATCAAATTATCATGGATTGATTCGCGCATGGAAATAGAAAAAAACGACTTAAATGCCGTAAACGCGCTACTATTCGAGAAGAAATCTATAAATTTGCTGAATATAACGCTTAACGATGGATAAAATAAAAGTTATGCCGAGAGAGGAATGGTCCCTTGTGAAAGCCTTTGACGACCCGTTATTAGTAAACCGTTTGCAGGAGCTTGTTGCGATCGGAAAAAAGAGCAAAAACACGCTCGACCATAAGGAAATTATGGAGTTTTTGGGTGACGTTGACCTCGACCCCGACCAAGTAGAGCGCGTGTTTGAGTGGCTGGAGTCGCAGGGCGTCGAATGCTCCTCCGGCATGAGCAGTGACATGGAAAAGGAAAAGGAAATCGACATTGCCGCCGTGGAGGGATCAATAAACATCGACGACCACGTGCGCATGTATCTCAAGGAAATCGGCAAAGTTCCTCTTCTCACGGGCGAAGAGGAAGTCGAGCTTGCAAAGCTCATGGAAGAAGGCGACGAAACAGCAAAACAACGCCTCGCCGAAGCAAATTTGCGCCTTGTTGTTTCAATTGCAAAGCGTTACGTTGGGCGCGGGATGCTTTTTTTGGATCTCATCCAAGAAGGCAATCTCGGGCTTATTAAGGCTGTCGAAAAATTCGACTACACAAAGGGATACAAATTCAGCACATATGCAACCTGGTGGATTCGCCAAGCGATAACCCGCGCAATCGCCGACCAAGCAAGAACGATTCGCATCCCCGTCCACATGGTTGAAACAATAAACAAACTCATCCGCGTGTCGCGCCAGCTTTTACAAGAACTCGGCCGCGACCCCACCCCCGACGAACTCGCAAAAGAAATGCAAATGCCCGTAGAAAAAGTGCGCGAAATTCTAAAAATCGGACAAGAACCCGTGTCGCTGGAAACGCCCATCGGCGAGGAAGAAGACTCCCATCTCGGGGATTTCATCCCCGACGATGACATCCCCGCGCCCGCAGAAGCCGCCGCATTCACTTTGCTGAAGGAACAGCTGATCGAAGTCCTCGACACCCTAACCGACCGCGAAGAAAAAGTGCTTCGCCTTCGCTTCGGCCTCGACGACGGCCGCGCCCGCACCCTCGAAGAAGTCGGCAAAGAGTTTAGCGTAACCCGCGAACGCATCCGCCAAATCGAAGCAAAAGCTTTGAGAAAATTGCGCCACCCCTCGCGCAGTAAAAAGCTGAAGGATTATTTGGATTAAGCGTGCGAGCTACGACCCGTAGGTCGCCCGTAGTATATTTTTCTTAAAAATGTCAATGCTTTCATATGAAAGGATGTGACATTTGTGGAAAAATTGAAAAACTTTGTGATAGTTTTTGCGACATGTTCGCTGTCTGCAATTGCGGGGTTTACGCTTGGCTATTTTGTTTTCGGGGCGATTGACGTTTCTGCGGCGGGCGGCACGAAAATGCATGTTGAAGCGCGGTTTGAGGATCCGGAATTTGTTGCACAAAAATTGGCGGAGGAACATGCGCCCGTTGATCCGGAGCATACATTTGTTATCACTTCGCGGGATGGCGCGATGGTTGTTTATTCCGCAGGGGAAGAGGCGGAAGTCCATGATATTGCGGTGGACGCGCTTCCCGAGGCAGATCGTGCGCGCCTTGAGCATGGAATTTTTGCTGATACGGAAGATGAATTGGTGCGAATTTTGGAGGATTACGGCAGTTAATACCGGCCCGAAAACCCTTAATGACCTGTGTCGCATTGGAGGTCTCTGGTAGTGAAGGTTTTGCACATGATTTCCGGCGGAGATAAAGGCGGCGCGAAAACTTCGGTTTTCGCGTTGCTTTTGGCACTCCACGAGGAAATTGACATAACCGTCGCGTGTTTTACAGAAGGCGTTTTTTATCAGGAAGTCCTAAACTTGCCCGTAAAATCGGTGCTTTTTAAGCAAAAATTTAGAAATGATTTGAGCATAATAGGAAAATTGTCGCGATATGTGCGACAAAACGGCTTTGACATCATCCATGCGCATGGTGCGCGCGCGAATTTTATTTCGATGATGTTAAAGCCTTTTGTTTTTGTGCCGATTGTTACAACCGTACATAGTGATTATAAGCTGGATTTTACGGACAAATTCTATAAAAGATTCTTTTACACGGGATTAAATTCGGTCGCGCTTCGTACATTGGATTATTACATCGGGGTGTCGGAAGAGTTTCGCAGAATGCTTATAAGTCGCGGATTTGATGCAAACCGTGTTTTTTCCGTTTACAATTCGCTGGATTTTAAAAAGGAAATTTCATTTTGTGCAAAAGATGAATTTTTGCGGCGGTTTGGTGTGGATGCACGCGGCAAAACAATTGTGGGGATAATCGGGCGATTCGATTTTGTTAAGGGACACGATGTTTTCTTGCGTGCGGCGGCAAAAATCTTGAAAAGGCGAGATGATTTTTTATTTTTAATGGCGGGTGAGGGAGCGGAGGAATCGAATTTAAAAAAGCTTGCCGAAACGCTTGGAATTTCAAAAAACGTGATATTTTGCGGCTTTGTTAATGATATTTTTAGTTTTATTAATGCGATTGATATAAATGCCTGTGCGTCGCGGTCGGAGAGTTTTCCGTTTATGCTTTTGGAGGGGACGCTTTTGAAAAAGCCTACGGTTTCGACGGCGGTGGGCGGAATACCGGAGCTTATTCTCGATGGCGAAACGGGCTTGCTTGTGGGGGACGGCGATTTCGACGCGCTTGCGGATAAAATTTTATTTTACGCAGATAATGCGGAAACGGCGGCTTTGCATGGCGAAAATCTGCATTTACATGCCGCGCAAAATTTTTCCAAGGAAAGCTTGCAGAAAAAATCGCTCGAGATTTATGAAACCGTTTTGCGGCGGGAAAAGGCCGCGAACCGCGTTTTCGATATCATGCTGACCGGCTATTACGGCTCGGCAAACTCCGGCGATGACGCCATTTTGGACACAATTGTCAAATCACTTCGACGGGAGCGCGAGGGGCTTTCGATTTTGGCGTTAAGCAAAAATCCACAGGAAACAATGTCGGATTACGGGGTTTTTGCGATTCATCGCTTAAATTTTTTTCGTGTGCTGAAATATATGAAGCGCACGCGGCTGATCGTTTATGGCGGCGGCAGTTTAATGCAAGATATTACAAGCACGAGGTCGCTTGTTTACTACACTTTCCTTGTTCATTTGGCAAAAAGTGTCGGCTTACGTGTTATGCTTTACGGAAACGGAATCGGACCGATTATTAAGCCGAGAAATGAGAAAAAGGTGCGCCGAGCGTTGAATATATGCGATTATATCTCGCTTCGCGATCCCGAATCCCTTAATTATATTAAAAAAATCGGTGTGGAAAACCCGAACGTTGCTGTCAGCATTGACCCCGTTTTCTCGCTGGAACATGAGAATGTCGAGGCTCCTGATGTGTGCAACGGGCGATATTTTGCCGTTTCGTTGCGGCCGTGGCAACACAACGAACCCGCGTTTGTCGAGAAAATCGCCGATGCGATCAACCATGCCGCGCAAAAATACGAGCTTACGCCGCTTCTGATTCCCATGCAACCCAAGGATGTCACAATTTTAAAAGAAACCGCACGTCGACTGGATTGCAGGCACGAAATTCTCACAAAGGTTTACGATTATAAAACCATTATGGCGATTGTTGCACGTGCGGAATTTGCCGTTTGTATGCGCTTGCACGCGCTTATTTATGCGGCGGGCGCGGGTGTTCCCATTATCGGGCTTGTTTATGACCCTAAGGTCGCGAGTTTTATTGCTTATATGAACGAAGACACGGCGGTTGACACGTCAAATCTGGATTTGCCCGCGCTTAAATCCATGATGGATCGCATCATGCAAGACCCCGCCGCCGCAAAAGAAAAAATCGCCCGCGAACGCGAACGACTTAAAAAAATG
>WRHA01000300.1 GCA_009783395.1 Defluviitaleaceae bacterium | reverse complement strand
CCCGGTGCTTTAAGCCTCGACTTTACTGAAGCAGAAGCAGCCGTTGCAGCCGGCGGATCCGCTTCTGACTGGGGATTGCCCGGAACCGCAGTTATTACAGTTGCACCGGCAGTGTCCGGATCTGTAGCGGTCATAACATGGGATCCTGTTACCGGATTCAATCCTGCTGCGGATAGTCCGCAAACGCTTACAGTAACCGGAACAATAGCAGGAGGATTGCCACAGGGTATAACCGATCCGAACGGCGTAATTCGTCCATTCGAGGTTGAAATAACTGTAGCAGCTCCCTAACGATTAACACACGCAATAAAATAAAACGGGCTATTGCTGACCTTTAAAGGGGTTGGCAATAGCCTGTTTTTTTTGTTTTCACAAGCGTTTTAGAATTTCTCCAAATCCGCCAAATGATTCATTGTGGCGACAGGCTTGTTGTCGCGGCAAATGGCTGTCATTTCTGCAATCGCGGCTTTTAATGCTTCGCGTTTATACGTCTGGTTCCAACGGTTTACGCCGATGTAATCAAAAATCCCGGCAGTGCCGTTTTGGCTTCCCGAATGAGAGCCGACTTGGTCGACGGCGCGTTCCATTGCCGTTAGTGTACTGAGAATGCCGCCGCCTCCGCCACCCGCAACCGCAACGATTATAGCAGGTTTGTTTTTGTGTCCGGATTCGACGTCGTTTTTGTCGTCCCATTGTTTGGTTGTTTCACAGCGGCGCAGTTTGTCCCAAAAAACCTTCAACTCCTCGCTGTATTCGCCCCAATACACCGGGCTTACATACACATACGCGTCGGCTGAAGCAATGGTTTTTTGAACATCGTCAAAGCCGTCTTTGTCGCCGAAAATGCATCTGTGTTCCTTAAAGCAGATTCCCCAGCCATCATAGCACATTGCGCATTTTTGCAAATTCAGGCTCGACAGCCGCAATGTTTCCGCCTCAAGCCCGAGGCTTTTGGCGGATTCTTCTGCCGCTTCAACGAATGAATAAGTAAGCCCATCCGTTTTTGGAGTAGCGTTTACAATAAGTAATTTTTTAAACACACGATCCCTCCTCTCTCTATTGTTATACTATTAATGAGCTTGTGAAACAAGCAAAAAAAATCGGTGCGAGCAGCGACACCACCCGCACCGATTCTTTTTAAACCGAAAACACCGGCTTCGAGACGAACACTCCGCCACGCAAACATGCCCACGGTGTTCATTGCACGCTTGGCGTGCTTGGCGTGCTGAAGATCCAGCGTTCGAATAGTCGCTCCATTATCATCCATACGCTTGCGCGTTCGATTTCCTGCGGAATTATAAGCTCGCTGCGTCCGACTTCCGCGCCTTCCCATGTGTAAATTACCTCGCCGACGACTGTGCCTTCGGCAACGGGCGCGTCGAGGAAATCGGCCAACACGACTTCGCCGGAAAGCTCAACATGCTTCCCCTTGGGAGCAAGCATGTTTACTTGCTCTTTAATTACAGCGGGCGCAGTTTCGGTTGTACCCTTGTAAACGCGGACTTCACCCATCGACGCGCCGGTTTCTTCTTTTGAAACGAGCGCGTAATTTGCATAACCATAGTCGAACATTTTCATTGCGCCACCAAAACGAATTGTGGGATCGGGTGCGGCGAGAACAACGGCAATCAACTGCATCCCTTCCTTTTCGGCAGTGGCGGAAATGCAATACAATGCCTGTGATGTCGAACCCGTTTTAAGGCCCGTCGCGCCGGAATAGCTACGAATAAGCTTGTTCGTGTTTGTAAGCCCGAATTCTTCCTCGCCGCGAGCGGTGCGATGAATTATCTTGTCAAGCCTGATGGTTGTGTAGTCGAAAACCTCGGGGTATTTTAAAATTAATTCGCGTGACATAAGCGCGATGTCATGAGCAGTTGTCAAATGCCCGTCGGCATCAAGCCCGCAAGCATTTAAAAAATGCGTGTTCTCCATGCCGAGCGAAGCCGCCTTTGCGTTCATTTGCGAGACAAACGCCTCTTCGCTTCCCGCGATAAACTCAGCCATCGCAACGGCGGCGTCGTTCGCCGACGCAATAACAATGGATTTTACCAAATCGCGCACGGTTTGCTTCTCTTCCTGTTCGAGAAAAATTTGTGACCCGCCCATCGATGCCGCATGTGCGCTAACGGTAACAACGTCATCCCATTTAACGCGCTCTTGATCCAACGCTTCATAAATAAGAAGCATTGTCATAACCTTTGTAACGCTTGCCGGCGCAAGTTTTTCGTGTGCGTTATGTTCGTGCAAAATCTTTCCTGTTTCGGCTTCCATTAAGAGCGACGCTTTAGCATCAATAGCTAAACTCGGATCCGCATAAGCAACACAAATGTTCAAACAAAACGTAAACACAAGTATAAATGCAAAAATTTTTCTCATAGATAAAATCCTCTCTAAATTCTTATAGGGTCTTGTTTGAAATTAGGTTGGACTTTTTTGTAATTTTTATGCATAATCCATTGGAGGAGATGATTTTATGGCGAAGGCTTTAATAATCGGTTGCGGTGGCGTGGCAAAGGTAACGATTCACAAATGTTGCCAAAACTCAAAAATATTTTCGGAGATAATTATAGCGAGCCGTACTGTATCGAAATGTGATGAGGTAAAGGGGTATTTGGAAAAAAAAGGCGTTGAAACAAAAATCCACACGGCACAGGTTGACGCGGATAACACCGACGAGGTAGTCGCGCTTATCGAAAAATTTGAGCCGGAAATCGTAATAAATCTCGCGTTGCCGTATCAGGATTTAACAATAATGGATGCGTGCCTTGCCACAAAAACACACTATCTCGACACAGCAAACTACGAGCCGCTTGATACTGCAAAGTTTGAATATTCGTGGCAATGGGCGTATCGCGAGCGTTTTGAAAAAGCAGGAATAACGGCGGTTCTCGGATGCGGCTTCGACCCGGGTGTAACCGGAGTTTTCAGCGCGTACGCACAAAAGCATTATTTTGACGAAATACATTATCTCGACATCCTGGATGCAAATGCGGGCGACCACGGATACCCCTTTGCAACAAATTTCAACCCGGAGATAAATATCCGCGAGGTCACGGCAAACGGTCGGTACTGGCAACACGGAGAATGGGTGGAAACCGCACCGATGGAAATCAAGCGAGTGTATGATTTTCCTCAAATCGGCAAAAAGGATATGTATCTTTTATATCACGAGGAACTCGAATCCCTCGCGCAAAACCTGAACGGTATAAAGCGTATCCGCTTTTTTATGACGTTCGGGCAGTCATATTTGACGCATTTAAAATGCCTCGAAAACGTCGGTATGACGTCGATTGAGCCGATAGACTTCGAGGGCAAAAAGATCGTTCCGTTGCAATTTTTAAAGGCGGTTCTTCCCGACCCTGCAACTTTGGGGCCTCGCACCGTCGGCAAAACAAATATCGGATGCATTTTCACCGGTGTAAAAGACGGCAAAACTGTAAATTACTACGTCTACAATGTCTGCGACCACCAAGCGTGCTACGCCGAAGTCCAATCGCAGGCCATTTCTTACACAACGGGCGTGCCTGCGATGATAGGCGCGATGCTCGTAATAAACGGAGCATGGAAGAAACCCGGCGTTTACAATGTCGAGGAGTTCGACCCGGACCCGTTTATGGACGCACTTAATAAATGGGGCTTGCCGTGGGTTGAGGATTTCTCGCCTGTTTTGGTAGAATAGTTTTAAAGATACGCCCGAATGCGGCGTATCATATTACATAGTGGGGGACGGGGTTGGTGGTTTTAAAATGAGCAAGATTAGGCTGATTGCGATTGGAGTGTCGATGGGTGGGATTGAGGCCTTGCAGAAGGTGCTTTTGCCTCTGCCTGCGCACACCCCGCCAATTGTCATTGTCATGCATTTGCAGCCGGGGATAGCGAGACTTTTTGCAGGGCGAATAGATCAGGTTTCGCAGCTTTCGGTGAAGGAAGCAAAAACGGGAGATGTTTTGTCTCACGGAAAAGTGCTTATCGCGCCTGCGGGACTTCATATGAAGGTTGTAAGCCGTGGCGGCAACCTTGTGACGGAGTGCTATTATGGTGAAAAGGTTGAATTTGTTATCCCGTCTGCAGATGAGCTTTTTCAATCGGTTGCCGCCGAGGTCGGAAACGACGCAATCGGCGTTATTTTAACAGGTATAGGCAAAGATGGCGCAAAGGGCCTTTTACAAATGCGAAAGGCGGGCGCGATAACCCTCGGGCAAAACGAAAAAAGCTGTGCTGTGTATGGTATGCCTAAGGTCGCAAAGGAAATAGGAGCGGTTGAAACCGAATTAACGCCGGAAGAAATTTCGGCAAAAATATTATCACTGATATGAGGGGATGGCATTTATGGAAAACATGAAAGCAAAAATGTTGGACAGGCTTCCGGGTATGAGTTATCGGTGTGTTTTCAAGTTGCCGATGTTACCGTTTGAATTTGTAAGCGATGGCTGTGAGGCTCTTACTGAATATATGTCGGGTGAACTTGCAAACGGGCGAGGTCTTGCAGACATTATCTGCTCGGATGATGCCAAGAGAGTTGCAAAGTTGCACAGGTCAACGTTAGCGTTGGGACTGCCGCTTGAGGCGACGTTTTGGATTTTAACAAAATCGGGCGAACGAAAGCGCGTTTTCTCACGAAGTCGGGTCGTTGAAACAGACAACAGCGGTATGCCGCACATAATCGAGGGGCTTTTAATCGACGTAACAAAGCTCGTTCAAACAGAAGTTGCCCTTGTTGAAAACCGCGACAACTCCGATTTTTGGGAGAAAATCGGCTACGGCATTCGCTCGCCGATGAACGCGATTATGGGGCTTTCAGAGCTCGGATTGAATGCTGATATGCCCGACGAAGTTCGCAAGTATACGCAAATTATCAGCGAGTCCGGCCGCAAGCTCCTGCTTGCGATAACCGACATAATGGATTTCAAAAAAATGGAGCGCGGCGAGCTTAAGCTTGCGAAGAAAAAATACGATTTTGCATCGCTTGTTGATGAAGCGGTACATTCTGCGCAGGAATGTTCGGATTTGGAGATTAAAGTTTATGTGGACAAGGATTTGCCCGGCGTTCTTGTCGGCGACGAAGAAAGAATGCGTCAGGTTTTAACACACCTCTTGTCAAACGCCGTAAAATTCACGGACATTGGCTACATTTCCCTTTCAATCGAAGGCAAAGCATTTGACGAAACCGTCGAGCTTACGATTGTCGTCGAGGACACAGGCAGAGGCATTAAAGAGGAAGATCAAGAAAATATTTTCGCGCCCTTTACCCAGTTTGACAGCGAGACCATTGAAGGCGCAGGCCTTGGGCTTACGCTTACGAGGGGTCTTGTGGAGCAGATGGGCGGGAGAATTTCAGTTGTGTCGGCGGTCGGCGCGGGTTCGATTTTTACGGTTTCATTAACGCAAAGTATTTGCAATGATGCGGACGCTTCCGGCATTAAAAAGTCGAACCGTTCGTTTAAAAAGCCCACCTTTATCGCGCCTGATGCACGCATTCTTGTTGTTGATGATGTAAGCGCGAATTTGACCGTTGCGGAAGGATTTTTGCGCCCGTACAAAATGCAGATTGATTTTTGCAAAAGCGGCGAAGCGGCAATTGGTGCGGTAAAAAAGACCCATTACGATTTAATTTTAATGGATTACCTTATGCCAAAAATGACCGGAGCAGAAGCCACCGCCTCCATTCGCAAAATTCCCGGATGCGAAAGCATCCCCGTTATCGCACAAACAGCGAACACGGAAAATGCAGAGCTTTTTAAAAAAAGCGGCATTAACGGATATTTGGCAAAGCCGATAAACGCCGGCGCACTAAACGAAATTTTGGAAACATGGATCCCCTTGGATAAGCAGCTTGAAACCCCGGATGAGGACGCGCCGCGCCCAACCACGGATTTATCGAGTTTTAAAATCGCGGGCATCGATGTAAAAAAAGGTGTTGCAAAAATGGGGGGAGACGCGGATATTTATTTGCGCGTGCTGAAGGAATACTTCAAAAATGGCGCGGGTCTTGTGAAAAACCTGCGTATATATGCAGAAAAAGGCGACTTGAAAACTTATCACGTTTATGCACACGCGCTTAACAGCATCTCGGAAAACATCGGCGCAAACGAAATTTCCAAGGATGCCGACGCGCTTGAAAAAGCAGCCGAGCGTGATGATGAGTCCTTCATCGCGATAAATAATACGATTTTTATCGGCAAGCTGGTTGAGCTTTTGAGCAATATAAATGAAGCGATCAAGGATATGGAAATTTCATCCGTCGCGCCTGTGTCAAAAGGGGCTGCAAGCAAGCGAAAAGTCCTGCTTATTGACGACACTCCTTCGTACTTATTGTTTCTCAGCGACATCCTCAAAGATGATTTCGAGCCGCTGACATCGATTAACGCGCAAGACGGCATTCACACCGCACGCTTAGTCAAGCCC
>WRHA01000299.1 GCA_009783395.1 Defluviitaleaceae bacterium | reverse complement strand
CATATCCTTCAGGGTCTGCAAGGGTGACGAGATGGCCTAATGCCCAGGTTACAACATGCTTCGGCCCTTCCATGTATCCGCCGCCGCCGCGACAGCCGAGAACGCGGGCAATGTCGCGCCCGACTGATGGCTTTTCTGCCAAAACCAACGTTTTCATTAGGGATGCTCCTTCGATTTTCGATTGGTGCGGGTAGTGACACTACCCGCACCGATTCGTTTAATAATATCACAGATGCCGCAAACCCGCGCCGAAACTACGTTCGGGATTGTTTAGGCTTGCGCGATATGGCAAAATAAAGCTAAATAACTTTTCCGACAAGGGTTTATTTTCCGAAAGAAGGTTTAATACTATATGAAACCCGAACAGCGTCCGCCGACCAAAAGACGACTCGGCACTTTGGCTCTCTACTATATTTTTTGGGCGGCGATATTAATTTTGCTCGGTGCGCTTTTTGTAAACCAAATGGAAAGCTATAATGAGCGCAGAGCCGAGCTTACACGCATAAACACCGAAGTTGAGCGCGAGCAGGCCGAATACGTACGTCTGACGTATCAACTCGAAAGCCTCGACCGCGAAGATTATATCGAACGCCTCGCCCGCGATATTTTGGGCATGGTTCGCCCAAACGAGATCGTTTTCAGAAACATGGCGGAGTAAAGGAGCGAAAAAAATGTTACATGACTACCTAACCGCGCACAAAAAACATTTCGCCGATCATACCGAGCTTCGCGCTCAGGTTAACACAAGTAAGCGTGTGGTCTTGCTTGCGGGCAACATGGTCGGAAACACACAGTCGCAAAAAAGCGGCATCTCGGCACGCATGTATCGCGGCGGAGTTTACGGCTTTGCAAGCGGCGCGGAATACTCGCCGGACAGCGTGAAAAACGTGCTTAAAGCCGCGGCAGAAAACGTGCGATTTATGGATGACAACATACGGAGGGGTGAACCGCCTCTGCCCAAAATTAAAGACGCTCCGGGGAAGGTCGGGCTGAAGAAGCCGATTTTTGATGACATTCCACAGAGCGTCTTAATTGATTACGCGAAAAACTTGGACGCCTTCATCGCGAAAAAATACAGAAATTTGTCGAGCCGAACCGTTCTTGCCGACACGCTTTATATGGAAAAATTGCTGACCGTTTCCGACGGCGCGGATTCGCATTCGTTCCAGCCACGCGCAATGGTTTATGTGTGGCTTACAACGGAAACATCGGACGGCGTGCCGGTCGAGCTGTTTAAGGGCTTCTCCCACGTCGGGCGATTCGATGAATATTTCTGCGACCACGCCGCGCTTGAGTCGGAGCTGGACAAACTTTATGAGAATTTGATGGAGAAACGCGATGGCGTTTATGCAAATGCGGGTTTGAAAAAGTGTGTGTTGCATCCTGATTTGGCGGGGATGCTTTCCCACGAGGCTGTTGGGCATACCGTCGAGGCGGATTTGGTTTTGGGCGGATCCGTTGCGGCGCATAATTTGGGCAAGCAAGTCGCAAGCGAAAAAATATCCATGACGGATTTCGCCCACACGGCGTTTGGCAAAACATGCCCTCTGCCTGTTTACGTCGATGATGAAGGAACGCCCGCCGAAGATGCAGTGCTTATCGAAAACGGATATTTGCGCGGGTTTATGCACAGTCGCGAAACCGCACGTCATTTCGGCGTAAGTCCGCAAGGCAATGCCCGTGCGTTTGAGTTCTCCGACGAGCCGCTGATCCGTATGCGAAACACGGTCATCCACCCCGGCACAGATAAGTTTGATGATATGATCGCAAGCGTTGATGACGGATATTTTTTGGTAAAAACAGGCAACGGTCAAGCCGACAGCACGGGTGAATTCATGTTCTCGGTAGACCTCGGCTACGAAATAAAAAACGGCAAGCTCGGCAAAGCAATTCGCGAAACAACGATCAGCGGTGTGGCGTTCGAAATGCTAAAGACAGTGGACATGGTGTCCGACGATTTGGCGTGGGAGATTTCCGGATTCTGCGGTAAAAAACAGTCAATGACAACAAGCATGGGCGGCCCCGCTCTGCGATGCGAGATGAATATAGGAGGACGATAGATCCAATGAAAACTACCTCTTTTGTAGAAATTGCACAATACGCGCTCGGCGCGCTGAAAAAATCCGGTGCGGACAAATCCTCTTGTATCGCAAAAAAAACGATTCGCGACGAGTTTAATGTCGAAGCAAATGCGTTTACATTAATGCGCACGACGTTTGACAACAGCTTGGTTTTAACCGCGATTGTCGGCGGGCGACGCGGAGTTACTGCAATAAATAAGCATGACAAAGCAAGCATCGACGAAGCCGCCGACGCGTGCGTCGCGCTTGCAAAATCGAGCGAACCCGACGATGCATTCGATATCGCCGAGCTTGTCGAAAACAAAGTTTTCATCAAGCCCGAAATCACAAAAGACCGCGACGGACTTTTTGCACGAATCCGCGAATATTTAGGGCAAGTCCGCGACGAGTTTCCAAAGATAATAATTGAAGGATTCTCTTCGACATTAACCGACGCCGAAGAGGCATATGTAAATTCAAACGGCGTAATCTTCGAATCAAGGTACGACGCTTACGGTTTCCACAGCATGTTTGTCGCAAAGGACGGCGAAAAAGGCACATCGTTTAATTACGACGGCGCGAGTTTTTTGAAACCATCAACACCGTTTCTTGACTCGGGAATGCACCGCACGCTTTTGGAAGAAGCTGTAAAATCCCTCGACACACGTATGGTAGACGAAAAATTTACAGGCAAAGTAATTGTCACCCCCGCCTGCACCGACATGCTTTGGGGGACAATTACAGACAATTTCCTCGGCGACCGCGCACTTATCGAAGGCACATCGCGCTGGAAGGACGCGCTCGGAACGCAAGTCGCCGACAAGAAGCTTACCTTCCGCGCCGCGCCGCTTAACGAACCGCATATCATAACCGGTTCGCGCTGGACAAATGACGGATATATTACGCGTGACGTAGATTTTATCAAAGACGGCGTTTTAAAATCCTTCGCGCTCGGGCTTTACGGCGCGAAAAAAACCGGCAAGCCCCGCGCCGACACATCGACATATCACTGTGAAGTCCTACCGGGCGACATCGCGCTTGCGGAAATTATCAAATCCACCGAGCGCGGCATTTTGTTAAATCGTTTCAGCGGTGGCTCACCCGGCGCGTCCGGCGATATTTCCGGCGTCGCAAAAAACAGCTTCTTAATTGAAAACGGCGCGGTTACCGACGCGCTTCAAGAAACAATGATTTCATTTAACATCCTCGACGCGCTGAAAAATATTTCCGCAATTTCAAGAGAGCGCGTCACAAACGGCACAACGCATTTGCCGTGGGTTTGTTTGGACGGCATTACTGTTTCGGGGAAATAAGACCCGGGGCGTGTTGGTGGAGTAATAACATATAAAATGCCTGCATTAAAAACTTGACGCTTCATATAATATCGTTGACGGTAAAACCGTCATAATTGTCTCGTCAGACGCGAGGGTAAATAACGTCAATGCTCGTTGAGCGTGAGCAGAGAAAAAAACATCATGGAGAACGAAATAACTCCAAATAATATTGTAACGTAAAAGCCCTGCTGATTAAGCGGGGTTTTTACGTTGCCCGTCCATCATATATTCGTAGCTTGCGAAATCGCTTTTTCCGTCAAAAAGGCATTTGTCGCCTTCCATAAGCCTGAAATGTGCGGGGCAAGATAGGGTTTCTTTGATGAAGCGGCTCATTTTGCCGGATTGCGGCGCGGGTAATTTATGACCGGCTCGCTCGTCAACGGAAATGCTAAGACGATATTTAGCCTGCTTCAATTCAATGATGCCGCGTTCACAACGAATTATTTTTACGCCTTTGTATGTTGCAAGCCGATATTCTTTGCCGTTTAACCAGACCACGCAAATACAGCCCCAAAAACGTAGCCCGTAAAAAGGAATCCGCGCAACCGAAGCCATTATAGAGCAATCTTCATCAAAAGCGTTGCACTGCACCCATGTATATCCCGTGGGAAAAGACCGTCCGCTGTCGGATTCGATATAACCTTTCCCGCCACCGAAGTTCAGCATTTCATCATTGAGAATCACCTCTCCTTGCAGGGAATGATTCATGCTGATAATTCCGTGGCGGCACTCCATCGGGAAAAATCTGAACGGTCCCATGATGTCGCCGCGGATGGGTGAAAGGTTTGTGTACGTAAGCTTGCCCGTTAATGAAAGTTCAGGAGTTTGAATATCCAAAGATATTCCCGCAGACGAAAATGTATTGCCACCAATACGAAGCTCGCCGTCGCGTTTTTGGTATTCCGGCAGCGAAAACGGAATATTATAGGACTTGTCATCGGTGACAACGAAAATAATTGCGCCATCACTTGCCTTTCCGGGGATAACCGCAAATGACCTGATTCCGTCGTTAGCGTTTGAAATTTTCGTTTGATGTTTGTAGTACCATCCTTCAAAATGCCCGCGCATAGCCGAATTTCCCATAAAATCATTCCTCTCATGGGATAAGCCTTGCCACCTGCTAAGGGTCGTATTCTGTATTTTTTGCCCGGGATTGGGGAAATTAAAATGCAGGAGATGATGAAAATGAATAATTCTGCTTTACCTCTGATGGCAATGAAGGAAATTCCCGAAGCAAACAGCAATGCCGCTACGATTACGGCCCTCGTAAAAGACGGCGGAACGGTAGTGGGTTATCAACTTTCAAACGGACAAACCCTGAATAAAAGCGAAGGTGTTGCCTTAGCCAAGCAAGGCGGAATATTCGGTGTGGGCATTGCCGAACGAGACGGAACAGAGTATCTGAAATCCGTTCCCGACGGAACGGAGAGTAATAATCTAAATAATCTGCCATCAATAACAGCAACAGCGATGCAATAAAATAAACCGCCTGCGGAGGATTCATCATCGCAGGCGGTATTTATTTGTGAAAAACACTAGAAGAAATAATTGAAATTATGTGTAAAACTCCTCTTGAAACATTTGAATATATGTGTTATTTTTCGGATAGAATTTGGTGGGGAGGTGTTTTCATGTATCGAAACGCAATGGAAAAGCTCATAAAGTGGAAGGGCGACCCGCGTCGGAAGCCCTTGATTGTAAAGGGCGCAAGGCAAGTGGGTAAAACATGGCTTATGCATGAATTTGGCAAAAGTCAGTTTTGCGATTACGTTTATTATAACTTCGACGAAGAGGACGAGCTAAAATCCATTTTCGAGGCAAATAAAAATCCGCACAGAATTATTGAGTTGCTTGGAATGCTTGGCGGAAAAAAAATTATCCCCGGCGAAACTCTCATTATTTTTGATGAAATCCAAGAGTGTTCGTCCGCGCTTAACGCATTAAAATATTTCAATGAGAAGGCAAACGAGTATCATGTGGTTTCGGCGGGGAGTTTACTTGGTACACTTTTGCCCAAGTCTTTTCCGGTGGGGCAAGTTAATTTATTGGAAATCTTCCCGATGACATTCGATGAATTTTTGGCTGCCATTGACGAGCCGCTTTATTCGTTTTACAGGCAAATTGAAAAAGGACGGTCAATTGAGGAAGTTTTTCACAAACGTCTGCTTGAAGCCTATAATTATTACCTGATTATTGGCGGTTTGCCCGAATGCGTGAGTGCCTGGGTGCAACACAAAGACCCGCAGATGATTCACGAAATTCAAAACGAGCTGATTACTATTTACGAAAATGATTTCGCAAAGCATAACGGCAAGGTCAACAGCGGACGTATTCTCCTTGTGTTCCGAAGCATCGTTTCCCAACTTGCCAAGCCTAACGAAAAATTTGTATATGGTTGCATCAAGGAAGGAGCGCGGGCAAGAGAGTTTGAAGAAGCCATCGAATGGCTGGTGTCGGCGGGAATGCTTTTGCGCGTCTACAATGTTTCCAAACCCGAGCATCCGTTGAAGGCATTTGACCAATTGAATTATTTTAAGCTCTTTTTATTTGATACGGGTTTGCTCAAGCACATGGCGGGGATAGACAATGCCGCTATTTTGCTGAAAAGCGACTATCAATTTAAGGGGCAGCTTGCCGAAAACTTCGTGCTTCAACAGCTTCACGGGCAACTTGATATTGCCCCGCGTTTCTATGCAAACAATCGCGGGGAAATTGATTTTCTCATACAAAACGGCATGAAAATTATCCCTATCGAGGTGAAAGCCGGCGACGGAAAAAGTGCCGCGAGCTTCAAATCGTATATAAAACAAAAACAGCCTCAAACGGCATTACGATTTTCAAAGCGCGGATATGTTACCGACGGAGCAATTACGAATTTACCGCTATATCTTGCAGCAATGACAAGGCAGTTGATTTAATAAAAAAGCGCGCCAAGCGTGCATTGGGCACCGTGGACATCCGGAGGTAGGCGACGTGTTCGTCTCGAAGCCGG
>WRHA01000298.1 GCA_009783395.1 Defluviitaleaceae bacterium | reverse complement strand
AGGGGCGATAAAATCGTGTTGACTGCAGCATCCGCGCCTCCGATTGTTGCAGAATCGACATGCAATTCGGCAACGATCGAGAACAAATCGAAGCGAGTGGGGCTTAGCATTACACGCGAAATATCCGCGATATATTTTTGATACATCTCACTCGCGGCGAGGATGCGACTGATTTCTTCGGAGCCTCCTATTATATAACCCAGCGAAATGCCAAGCTTTGAGAAAAACGCTTTTTGCACAGAGGATTCGAGTTCTGTTATTCCCGAGTAATAATTATATGCCCATGCAGGTACGCTGTCGCCTGTTGGCGGCTGGGTTGCAACAATCGCAGGCAACTTTTTTGCGGTGTAGGCATAGCGTCCGCACAGTTTTTCATACAGCGGATATACCTGCGTTATAAGCTCATATGCCTTTAACGCTTCGTTTTTTAAAGAAGCGTGTTCATGTAAAAACATCGCAAGCTGGCGGCTCATTGAGCCGACGACTACGTTTTTAATGTCTTCCTTTTCACGAAGCAATGTTTCAAGCGAGGCGAGATCCTCATATTCACACGAAAAAGCGGTAACATCGGATGTAGCGGTATATGTCAGGCTGTGAGAACCTTCGATTATCGCGCTGAACCCCAAAAAATCACCGACTCCGAACGTGAAGGCGTGACCGCCCAGTTCCGCTTCTGCCGTGCCTTTTGTGATAATTAAAAGGTTGCGGAACGGTTCTCCCTTGTTACAAATTACTGAACCTTGAGCAAAATCTGCCATATAAACAGCTCCTTTGTTATGGATATTAAATTGTATCAGTTTGCGACAAAAAAACAAGTCGAAATTTTTCCGAAGTTATACGGTGATGCTCGAGTTGTGAATGCATCGTTTGTCCGCGGCGTGAGACGCGTGCGTATGTTCCGTCGGGTGCGGCGGTGCGGCGTTTTACATTGTCGGAAAGAGACATTTTTACGGAATCGATTATTTCTTGCTTTAATTTTTCGTCGTCGACGGGGAACATTACTTCGACGCGGCGGTTTAAATTTCGCTCCATTAAGTCCGCACTTGAGAGATACACACGTTTTTTTCCATTATTTTCAAAGATAAAAATGCGGCTGTGTTCCAGATAGCGGTCGATTATGCTTGAAACAGTTATGTTTTCGCTTACGCCGGGTACTCCGGGACGCAAGCAGCATATTCCGCGTACGAGAAGGCGGATTTTTACTCCGGCTTGCGAGGCGAGATATAGCAGGCGAATCATGTCGATGTCTGTTAGTGAGTTCATTTTTGCCGTGATTTCGGCAGGTTTGCCCCTTGCGGCGTTCTTTGCTTCCGTGTCAATCAGGCGTGCAAGCTCGGAGCGGAGGGTTGCAGGTGCGACGAAAAATTTTTTCCACTCCGTCATTTTTGAATAACCCGTCAGCAGATTAAAAAGTTGAGTTGCGTCTTGGCCGAAGCTTTCGTTGCAGGTGAACAGGCCTATGTCGGTGTAGATTTTTGCAGTAGATTCATTGTAATTTCCGGTTGAAAGGTGCATGTAGCGACGGATCGCGTCGTCTTCGCGGCGTATTACCAGGCAGACTTTGCAATGTGTTTTAAGCCCTGTTAATCCGTAAATTACGTGGATGCCCGATTTTTCCATTAATTTTGCCCAGTGTATATTGTTTTCCTCGTCGAAACGCGCCTTTAGCTCTACCAAAACACTGACCTGCTTGCCGTTTTCAGCCGCCTTTATCAGCGCGTGGATTATCGGCGATTTGCCGCTTACTCGGTACAGCGTTTGCTTTATCGCCAAAACACGTGGGTCTGCCGCCGCTTCTTGCACGAAGCGCAAAACGGGGTCGAAGGATGCATAGGGATGATGCACCAAAACGTCTTGTTTGCGCAATATGCGGAACATGCTTGGCGCGTTTTCGAAGGCGGCGACGGGGGTGGGTTTGATCGGCGAGTGACGCAAATGCGCAAATTCCGGTTGCGATGCGAAGGCAAAAAACTCCGCCAAATCCGGCGGCCCGCTTATTTCATATACGTGTTCGTCGGAAATGTCGATGGCGGCTTGCAAAAGCTGCGCCGCGTGCTTTCCGATTTTTTTTGATTTTTCGATACGTACGGGCTCGCCCCAACGCCGCCCGCGCAGTGAACGCGCCATTTCGTCAAGCAAATCCTCGATATCCTCTTCGGAAATATCAATATCCATATTTCGCGTAACGCGAATCAGGGCAGTACGTGATACCGTATGCCCATGAAAGAGTTTGTCTATGTGTGCCATGATTATGTTTTCGAGAAGTATAAAATCGTGGCGGGAATCTTTTTGACTCCTCGGGAGCCGTACGATTCGCGGAACAACCGTCGGCACTTGCACAAAAGCGTATTTTCGTCCCGTTTCTTGCTCTTCGGTGACTTCCAATTGGCTTGCATCGTCGCTCCATTTTATGCCGTGTGTAATCGGTGCGTCTTTGTCGGGAGCAAGTTCAATAAAAATGTTTACGGTTCGGTTGTTTATTGCGGGAAACGGACGGCTTTGGTCGATTGCCATGGGCGTAAGGACTTGATAAAGCACGTCGTTAAAATAATCGTCGCAGAATTTTTTTTGCTTTTCGTCAAGCCCGTTATAATTTAGAAAAACGATGCCTTCCTTTTCCATGGAGGGGAAAATGCTGCGCATAAGGCAGGAATATTGCTTTGCGACCATTTCGCGTACGCGCTGTAAAACCGCCGAAAGTTGCTCGTGCGGCGTGAGGCCGGATGCGTCGGGTCGGTCGCTTTCGTTGTGCATGATCGTCGATACACGAACTAAAGACGCTACGCGAACCATAAAGAATTCATCTAAATTCGAAGCCGTTATTGCCAGAAATTTCAGCCGCTCCATAAGCGGATTTGTTTTGTCAATCGCCTCCTCAAGAACGCGCTCGTTAAACTCAAGCCAGCTCAATTCGCGATTATTATATAAAGATGCATCGAGTAGGTTCATTTCGCACCGCTCCCATCTCTTTTTTTGAATAATTATAGCAAACATGCGGCATTTCGCGCAATAAACACCGCTCGTTCGCCGGCTGAACTCAGCGTTTTCTTTGTATACCCATCGTAAAAATCAACCGACGAGAAGCCTGCTTCGGCAAGGAGTTTTTGCACTGTTTCGGGCGAATATGCCCGTTGTTTATGCGTTTCTTCAAAAGGTTCCTCGCCGGGAGAAAAAAATACCACGCGGCATTCGTTAATTTTCGTTTTTGCGTCGTAATTATTGTGCCATTCGTATGTTTCGCCGTCGCCGTCGCCCTCGAAAATTTTATTTTGCATTTTTTCAAACCGCGATTCTGTGTTCATATCAAAAATGAAAATCCCGCTGGGGTTTAAAAATAATTTAACTCGCTCAAAAGTCCTCATCAAATCCTCTTCATTTAAAATGTAACTGATTCCGTCGCAGACGCAAACCGCCGCGTCAATCGTACCGTACAAATTCAACTCGCGCATATCTTGCGTGAGGAACAATATTTGCAAATTTTCGTCGTAAGCCTTTCGCGCCGCCTCGGCAAGCATGTCCTCTGACGCATCCGCTCCGATTAAATCGTAGCCCGCTTTTGCCAGACGAAGCGCGATGTTTCCCGTCCCGCACGCCAAATCGAGTACCAAAATATCTTCCCGTGCGAAACAGTGTCGGCGAGCATCACTCGCCGACACTGTTTTGAAATTTTCAAAAATCGCCTTGTCTATGTACGTCGCCCATTCGTCGTAGGGCGTGTTTGTCATGAGGGCATCGTAAACCCGCGCAAAGTTTTTATACATTTTGTTCGCTCCTTTTCTTTTTGCGTCGCGCCAAGATACCGCCGATGCGCCCGCTTTCCTTTGCTGTCAAGCTCTTCCATCCGCCGGTATTAACCTTTTCCAAGAGTCCAAGCTCCTCCGCGATTTCCATTTTCATTGTATCATGATCTGTTTTTTCCATAATATCACCTCACCAAGATTTCCTTATTCCAATTCTTTCAAAGTTGCGGAAAATTTATACATACGATATTATAAAAAAAATGCACGGAGCAACCGAGGAGTGGCGAAATGCAAGCTGGGCAAAACCCGAAAATTCGCGTCGCCGTCTCCGACCCGAATCTCAAAGATAAAATTAAAATTAATCTGACCGGCGATATAGACACAATACATTGGTCGATTCGGTTTAACATACCGCTCGACGAAACAACAGTGAACGATAAATCCATGGAAGTTACCGACACCGATGGTTATGTTATGCGTACGGAAATCACTTACAAACCCGAAGGTAACGGTATAACAATTTCCCCGCTGGACAGTTATGATGAACAGCGGTATTATTTATTGAAGATCTCAAAAAAAGTGTGTTCGGCAAAGGGGCAGAGCCTAAAATCGGAGATAAACATACTGTTCAAATTGTACCAGGGCAAAATTTCCGAAAGCAAAACCATAAAACCGGACATCCCCGTGCCGAAATCACGCGCACGCCCGAACAATTACGACGATCTGCAGCCTCTTCGCGGCAAAAATGATTTGGACAATTACGTCGATAACCTGCCAAAGCGCACTCGCATGTCGCTGGATGCCAACGGAATAAATCCACTTGTGGGAATTTTTGGTTTCCTCGGGGTTATCGGCGGAGTAATTGCAATGAGTTTTACCGTGATAGTCGGATCGACAGTACTTTGCATCCTCGGCGCGCTTCATATCCTCTTGCAGTGGCAAAACAAAAATTTTCGTGCTAAAATGTATTATAATAGAGGTGTTCGACACTTTAACAGGATGCAATACCAGCCGGCAAAGGCTAATTTTGAAAAATCTGTAAGCATAAACCCAAATTACGAGCTTGCGAAATATGGCTTGGTGAGGGTCGGGATTTATAAGTAAAAACAGGAGGGATTACTATGGACTTGTTAACACGTTCAGACTTCGACGGATTGGCGTGCGCGGTGATTCTGCGTGAAATCGGTTTGATCGGCAAATGGCGTTTCGTGCATCCGAAGGACTTGCAGGACGGGCATGTGCGCGTTACCGCGAATGATATCCTCGCTAATGTGCCTTATGTTGCCGGTTGCGGCATGTGGTTCGACCACCACACAAGTGAATGGGAACGTATCGGAAAGCCCGAAGGATTTGTTGGGTCGCTTCGCAAAATGGATAGCGCGGCACGCGTTGTTTACGACTATTTCAAGGATCGCTATGACATCACAAAGTTTGAGACGATGCTTGCCGAGGTTGACAAGGTTGACGCCGGTAAGCTGACCGCTGATGATATTTTAAATCCGCAGGGCTGGGTGCTTTTGGGTTTCTTGTCCGATCCGCGCACGGGTCTCGGGCGTTTCCGTGAGTTTCGGATAAGCAACTACAGCCTGATGGAAGAGCTGATCGACCTTTGTCGCACAAAGCCTATCGAAGAAATTTTGACGCATCCCGATGTAAAAGAGCGCGTTGACCTCTATCACGAGCAAACCGCGCTGTTTAAGGAGATGCTTACAAAGCACACAACTATTAAAGGAAACGTGATAATAACCGATCTCCGCGGCGTTGACACAATAAACGCGGGCAATCGCTTCCTTATATATAGCTTATTCCCGGAACAAAACATGTCTATGTGGATTGTCGACGGCAAAAACAGAGAAAATTGCGCAATCGCGTGCGGTTACAGCATCTTGAATCGCACCGCAACGGTTGATGTCGGCTCGGTGCTTCTGAGCTACGGCGGCGGCGGACACAAGCAAGTCGGCACCTGCCAAGTACCCTATGCTGACGCAGACAAAGTAATCGCCGAATTATCCGAAAAACTACAATAAGCACGCCAAGCGTGCAATGGACACCGTGGGCATCCGGCGGTGGGCGACGTTACGTCTCGAAGGGTGCGCGCAAAGAACGCGCGCCTTTGCCGGATGCGGTTTCCGTATCTCATTAAAAAAGGACTGATGTATATGAAGCATGTTACAACAATTTTCCCGGGAAATTCCGACGAAAAAGCGCATGGGATCGCGTGTGGAGAATGCCAAACCTCCTGCCAATCCGCCTGCAAAACCTCCTGCACTATCGCTAACCAAAACTGCGAACAAACGGACGCATTGCACTCTTCTCCCCTCCGCAAAACGCCGATTAACAGTCGTGTAAACAGGGGACAAGGGGTTGCATGATTCACTGCTTTAAAATCGGTGGACGTAATTTAATTCTTGATGTAAACAGCGGCGCGTTGCATAGTGTTGACGACGCCGCTTTTGGCGTGTTGAAAAATATGGGGGAGGGGAGAGGCGAGATGGGGGATTCGCCTGCGACTGTGCGCGAGGAGATCCAATCGCTAATCGATGCAGGGCAACTCTTCGCACCGGATCGCGCCGCCGAGGCCCGC
>WRHA01000297.1 GCA_009783395.1 Defluviitaleaceae bacterium | reverse complement strand
AACGAAGCGCGTCTTATCACGAAGCCATGTTCTTGAGGTAAACGAAGACGGCGACCCGCACGTCATAGAAGGAATTTTGACAGACGTAACAAAGATTGTTCAAACCGAGGTCGCGCTTGTCGAAAACCGCGAAAGCTCCGATTTTTGGGAAAAACTCGGCTACGGTATCCGCACGCCGATGAATTCAATTTTGGGTCTTTCGGAGCTTGGGCTTCGTTCCGACATGCCCGAAAATGTTCGTGAATACACGAAACAAATCGGAAACGCAGGAAAGAAACTCATGCGCACGATAAACAATATATTTGATTACAAAAAGCTCGAGCTCGGCGAAATGGAAATCATCACCTCAAAATACGAACCGACCGCCCTTATCGAAGAACTTGTGATTTTCACAAACGAGCTTGAATCGAATTTGGAATTTAAACTGTATGTAGACAAAGAACTCCCAAACATACTTATCGGCGATGTGGAAAAGTTGCGCCAAATTTTACAAAACCTCCTCACAAACGCCGTTAAATTTACGGAAACGGGCTATATTTCATTGTCCATCGAGGGCGAGATTTTGGACGATATTGTAAGCCTCGAGATTGCCGTCGAGGATACCGGCAGGGGGATCAAAGAAGAGGACAAAGACAGCATATTTATGCCGTTTGCCCAGCACGACACAAAAACAGTTGAAGGAATCGGGCTTGGGCTCGCTATTTCAAAAAAAATGGTCGCATTAATGGATGGAAAACTTCGCTTTACGTCATCCTACGGCGCAGGCTCTGTCTTCACGGTTACACTGCCGCAATACATTTGTGATGAACAGCAATTCGCCGTTCCGAAAAAGACTCGCACCAACTTCAAAAAACCCACCTTTATCGCACCCGACGCACGCGTTCTTATTGTTGACGACATAAAAGCGAACCTTACCGTTGCCGAAGGGTTTTTGCGGCCATACAAGATGTGCGTTGATGTTTGCGAAAGCGGCTCTAAAGCAATAGAAGCAGTAAAATCGACGACATACGATTTAATTTTAATGGACTATTTGATGCCCGAAATGAACGGTGCAGAGACTGCCGCCGAAATCCGAAAAATAAAAAATGCGGCCGAAGTTCCGATTATCGCACAAACCGCAAACAGCAAAAAAATGTCGGAACAATATTTTCGAGAAAATCTGCTTAACGACTTTTTGCCAAAGCCCATCGACGCAGGCGAGTTAAACGAAATTCTGGAACACTGGCTTCCGTCAAAAAAGCAAGTTGCCGTTTTCGAAAACACACCTGCCGTACGCCCCTCCCCAAGATTGTCAAAAATGAGAATCATGGGCATCGACATAAAAAAGGGTGTAGCAAAAATGGGAGGAAACGCGGATATTTACCTTCGGGTGCTTAAGGAATATTTCGAAAGCGGCTCGAAACTAACAAAGGAGCTTCGGCTTTGTGCAGAACGAGGCGATTTGAAAACCTATCACATCTACGCCCACGCATTAAACTCCATCTCCGAAAACATCGGTGCAAATGAAATTTCACGCGAGGCCGCCGCACTTGAAAAAGCCGCCGAGCGCGGGGATTTGTCATTCGTCGCGATAAACAATTCGGTTTTTACGGGCAAACTGCTTACCCTCTTAAATAACATCCATGCGGCCATCAAAGACGAACAAATTTCCACATCGCGAACAATCCGAAGCGACGTTAAAAAGCGCAAAATCATGCTAATCGACGATACGCCGTCATACCTGCTTTTTTTAAGCGACATCCTGCAAGACGAATACGAACCCCTCACCACAATAAGCGCGCAAGACGGCATTGATACCGCGCGCAAAAACAAGCCCGACCTAATTCTTCTCGACCTAATGATGCCCGGCATGGATGGATATGAAGCACTGAAAATTCTAAAATCGGATGACGAACTAAAAAATATCCCCGTAATTCTTATCTCCGGCAAGGATCAAAGAGAAAACGAGGAAAAAGGTCGCGCTCTCGGCGCGGTAGGCTATGTAAAAAAACCGTTTGATGCGGCCGCTGTTAAGAAGAAAGTGGCGACGGTTTTTGCAACCTCATAAAAACTGCTTCAATATATCCAGGGATTTTAACGCCGCAACGTAGTCAAACTCCTCAATTTGCCTGCACAAAATAAAGGTTTCGGGAATCATGCCCAGCCTGTCTGCAAATTTTATGCTTTCTACGTTTTGGGATTTTAACAGCGGCTCAAGCTCGTCAAAGATTTTTACCAAATTTTCGTCACTGGCGTGTGTTTCAATGCTTGCAAGCACGCCGGTAAGCTCATCCTCCAACGCGGACAGTTGAGCATCGGACGGTATTTTTCCGGATTCAAGCAAATGCTCGACAATCCCGGCGGCATCTGAAAGCGAGTGTTCGAAAATAAGCCCCGACACACCCTTGAGCGAATGTGCCAAAAGCCGCGCATTGTCGATGTCGTTACCATTTATCGATTTACGTATGTTTTCCATTGTATGTTTCTGCTTTTGCCTAAAATTTGCTTTTAATTTTTTTTGCAGCTCCAAATTATCTTGAAAGCTGTCAATTTCGCCTTTTTTATTTCCGAGCAAACTTGCCGCTTCAAGGGTTTCGGGAGATTGCTTGTCGCGTATAAATCTGTGCAAAACCGTGTTCAAATGCTTGGTTTGGATAGGTTTTGAAATAAACCCGTCAAAACCGCTGATTATAAACTCCTCTTCCTGGCCGATAAGCGCGTTTGCCGTCAGGGCAACAATCGGCGAAGCGTAGCCCATTTTCCGAATTTCTTGCATGGCTTCAATGCCATTCATCTCCGGCATCATATAATCCATAAAGATAAGGTCATATGTTGCACCCTGCTTAATTTTTTCAATCGCATCAAAACCGCTGAAACAGGTTTCGATGTTTAAATCATAAAACGCCAAAAGCCCCTTTGCTACATATATATTTGCCTCAACGTCATCGACAATAAGCACTTTTCCGTATGGCATGGACTCGGGTACAAACGAGGACTTTCTGATTTTTTTTGATTTAAAATCTTCAAAATTTTCAAGCCTTTGGGCATACGCTTTTCCAATAGCCTCGGCTTTTTCTTTTTGCGGGATATGAACCACGACAGTGGTGCCTTTGCCGACTTCGCTTTCGATACTCATTCGCGCATTCATGAGATGAAGCAAATTACATACTATCGACATCCCCAAACCCGTGCCGGAAACAACTTTATTTTCATGCTCGTGGAAGCGAGTAAACTCGTTGTTGCTCAGCAAAATCCCAATCTGCTCCTGCGTCATGCCAAACCCTGTGTCGCTTAAGGATATAACTAAACAGCCCTCGAAATATTTCCACGCCAGCTCAACCGAACCGACCTCCGTATACTTAAACGCATTTGACAATAAATTGCTTACAACTTGTTCAATACGCAAATTGTCGCCCAAAAGGCGTGTCGGCAAATTTTCATCAACACTCAATCGAAACTTTATGTCCTTGCCGTTCAGGTGCGCGGTGTGGAGCAGCGCAATGTTTCTTATCATGCCTGCTATACCGTAATTGGCTTGATACAACTCCATTTTTCCCGCTTCGATTTTTGACAAATCCAACACGTCGTTTACGATACCCAAAAGCGTGTCTGCCGAGTTGTGGATTCTTTCAAAAGATTCTTCAAGATGTGGCGGAAGACCGGGGTTTTGCAGTTCAATTTCCGATATGCCCAAAACTGCCGTAATCGGTGTGCGTATTTCGTGGCTCATCTGCGCCAAAAAGCGGCTCTTTGCCCGATTGCTTTCTTCAGCAATCTCGGCGCGGATTTTGACCTGTTCGCTTTCCCTAATCTGAGTTACGTCCCTTGCATAAGTTATCACAACGTCCCTGTCGTCCAGCTTTGTTAATATACCGTCGACTTCCATGTAAAAAAGGTTGCCGTCCAAATCCGGCTCACAAGCTTCAAATTTTCCCAAACTTGCCGCAAAAATTTTTCGTAGGTTATCATCCCAAACATCACGATATGTTACACGATCCGGATTTCGGGTGCGGAGCGATTCGAGTCGCATAAATTCGATATAAGCTTCCTTATCGGACATATTAAAAAAATCAAGCGTTGCCTTATTACAATCAATCGCTTCGCAGTTTTCGTTCCAAAACTCAATCATAAGCGGCGTTGACTCCGTCATAAGCTTGACCCGCTCGCTTATTTCCTGCTCGCGCAATTTGGATTCCAACGCTTTAACCGGGCGCAAATCGCTGACAAAAGCGTATTGAACCCCTTTACCCTTGAATGTCGAGCATACGAGGTTTACATACATAGGGATTATTTCGCCGTCCGTCGCACGCCCTATCCACTCAAAGCCGGTCGAACCCTTTTTCTTCGCCTCGTCCATAAATGCACGGGCTTTCTCCGATGACGGCGTCCCACAAGGTTGATATTCGGGGGCAAAACTATAGAAATTTTTAATATATTCGGCTTCGCTTGAAACCTTAAACCATTCGAGGGCCTGTTTGCTTGACTTTAAAAGCGTATTGTTTTCATCCCATTGGTTGATTATAAACGGGGCCGAGTCCAAAATTTGTTGCAGCTTTTCACGCGCCTCGCGCTCCCTTTCTTTGGTTAGCAGCCTGTGCGTTATATCACGAGTGTATTCGACAATGACGTAATCGTCGTTGTATTTGGTGCGCGTGTAGTTTGTTTCAATTGAAATAAATGTGCCGTCTTTTTTTTGACACACAAATTCGGAAATAAAAGAATATCCCTCGGCAAGGGCTTTTGCGAAATAATGCTTAATAACCTCCGCCGAATCTCTGCCATCGGGCTGGATAGGAGGATACGATGTATAGCCGAAATCTAAGTACTCTGCTTTGTTTGTATATCCAAACATGCTTATACATTTTTCGTTGCAGTCAACCGGGTTCATATGTTTATCGAGCAGCACAACGGCTATGGGTGCGGCCTCGAGAATAAAATCGTTTTTTGGACTCACAAAAACATCCCCCTCGCGATTTTTGATTATAGCACAATTTGCTAAGGTTTAGTTAGTGCGCCGTTAGCGCGAGGAAAATTTCTTCAAGTGAAAGCTCGGCGGGTTTCATTAGGAGAATCGGCAAATTGTTTTGTGCCATGCAGTAAAATATTTCTTCGCACGGGTCGGAATCAAAAAAAATTTCAACTGTTCCGTGTTCTGTGCCGGACTCTGGGGTTGCAACAAGGGAAGTTGCGGCAAGTGCTTTTTCGACTTTTTCAAACTCACCTTTTACGCGCACATGAAGTCCCCCTTTTTTCATGTTTGCGCTAAGATTTTCCGTTTTGCTGTCTGTGATAATTTTTCCGCGGTTTATAATCATTACGCGGTCGCAAACCGCGCTTACTTCCTGCATTATATGGCTCGAGAGAATTACTGTGTGCCTCGTGCCGAGGCTCTTTACAACATCGCGCATTTCGATAATTTGCTTAGGATCAAGGCCGATTGTCGGCTCATCCATGATAATTACCTTCGGATCACCGACCATGGCTTGCGCAAGCCCGACACGCTGACGATACCCGCGTGAAAGGTTGCGAATAAGCTGACGCGACATGTCTGCAATATTTACCTGCTCCATGATTTCGTCTAAAACCTGCTTGCGATTTTTTTTCAATCCTTTTATATCTGCAACAAAATTCAGATACTCACAAATACGCATATCGCCGTAAACAGGCGGCGTATCGGGCAAATATCCGATATGTTTCTTGGCGCGTTCCGGCTCGGCTAAAATATCAATGCCTCCAATTTGTATATCGCCCGAAGTCGCCGCAATAAACCCTGTCATCATGTTCATTGTCGTGGTTTTTCCCGCACCGTTCGGGCCGAGAAATCCAACAATCTCCCCTGCCCCGATTTCAAAATTTAAGTTTTCAACGACGGTTCGCCCGTCGTATTTTTTTGTCAGATTTTTTACCGAAACCACAAAATTCCCTCCGTTTATTTAACAATTTTTCGCCATTTTAAAATAGAAAAAATTAAAACACAAATCTTGATTGCAAAATTTTTATATAGTATCGTGTAGGCAAAGGAGATGATGAATTGAAAGCAAAAATGACAGTGAACAAAGCATTTTCAATCAGCAAAATTGATCCGAGAGTTTACGGCTCGTTTTTAGAACATATGGGGCGTGCGGTTTACAGCGGCATTTATGAACCCGGTCACAAAACGGCTGATGCAAAGGGATTTAGGGCAGACGTGAAGGAGCTTGTGCGAGAGCTTAAAACTCCGATGATTCGATACCCCGGGGGGAATTTTTTGTCGGGCTACAATTGGGAGGACGGAATCGGCCCCGTCGAAAACCGACCGGCACGGCTTGATCTCGCTTGGAAGACCGTGGAAACAAAC
>WRHA01000296.1 GCA_009783395.1 Defluviitaleaceae bacterium | reverse complement strand
CTCGCTCGGTACGTGGATGATAATGGTTCGCGAGCAGTCGCTTGCCGTTGACGCAATTTATATTTTGCCCCACGACGCACCCACCCCCCACAACGGAAACAGCTGGTGGCGGCAAATTTTGCATGAAATTTTAACGCTGTTCTGGTCGTTTTTCATTGATTACAACAGTCTTCCGTCACCCGTTGAGGGCGAGGATGTGCGCTCTGTTGAGGTTTGGATAGCCACCGGACGAGACCAGGCAAATGTAATCCGATCTTTGATTGACGAGAGTTTTACCCCCGAATATAACATTGGCGTAGAGCTTATGCTTGTTGATATTGCGACGCTGCTGCCCGCGACGGTTGCGGGGCAGGGACCGGACGTTGTGCTTTCAATTTGGAACACACTGCCTATGGACTACGGGCTTCGCGGTGCGGTTGCGGACATTTCAAACATGCCCGGCTTCGAGGAGATCGAGCAGCGATTCCACCCTGCCGCAATGGAACCGTATCGTTTTTACTACGATGGCGAGGAGCGTGTGTTTGCCTTACCCGAAGCAATGACCTTTCCGATGATGTTTTACCGCAGGGATATTTTGCACGAAATCGGGCTTGAGCCGCCCGATACATGGGACGAGGTGCGCAGTGCGATTGCTCATCTGAGCCAGTTCCACATGGAATTCGGCATACCCGTAAACGCACCGGGCAATCCGCCCATAGATATTTCGCACGAGACGTTTACGATGTTCCTCTTCCAAGCAGGCGGCGAGCTTTATAATGAAGACAACACACGGTCCGCATTGGATGACTACATCGCGCTCAACGCGTTTCGCGATTTCACAAGATTTTTCACCGACTACAACTTGCCGGAAGACTATAATTTCCTAAACCGCTTCCGCATGGGTGAAATGCCGCTTGCAATTGCGAATTACGCAGAGTTCAATGTTTTGCAGGTTTTCGCGCCGGAAATTCGGGGGCTTTGGGGCTTCCGACCGGTTCCCGCTACAGTCCGTCCATGCGGCACGGTAAGCCGCGCTGTTCCCGCCGGCGGTTCGGGGGTTGTCATGATGGAAAATACGGACGACCAACTTGCCGCGTGGGACTTCATGGTGTGGTGGACGTCTGCCGAAATTCAAACCCAGTTTGGGCGCAGAATGGAGGCACTGATGGGTGCCGCCGCACGTCACCCGACCGCTAATATCGAGGCGTTTGGGCAAATGCCGTGGGCTGTTGCGGATTTTAATCAGTTAAGTGCGCAAATGTACTACGCCCAAGGTCTGCCGCAAATACCGGGTGCGTATTTTACACCGCGCCAAATTCGTAATGCATTCTTTACAGTGGTAACGTTGGAGGAAGTCGGTGCACGCGACGCATTGACGGATTTCACTCGATTAATCAATGATGAAATTCGTGCAAAACGTCGTGAATTTGGGATGACATATTAAGGGGGGGAAGCCTCGTGGATTATAAAGACACAACGTGGTCGCTGATTAAGAAAAATCGGCAAAGTTACGGGCTAATGGCACCATATTACATTTTATTTTTCACATTTACGATTTTGCCGGTGCTTATGGCAATCGCGCTCAGCTTTACAAGCTTTAACATGTTTCAGTTTCCGACATTTGTGGGCTGGCAAAATTACACGCGCTTATTTTTAGAAAATGAAATTTTTATCGTTGCACTGCAAAACACAATTATTTTTGCGGTTGTAACCGGGCCGCTGAGTTTTATATTGTGCTTTGTTTTCGCATGGATAATTAATGAGCTTCCGCCGAAAATTCGTGCATTTATGACGCTTGTTTTTTACGCGCCGTCTATTTCGGGAAACGTGTTTTTCATCTGGTCGTATTTCTTCAGCGGAGACCGCGAAGGGCTTGTAAACGGTACATTAATCGCGTTGGGCGTAATGGACGACCCGATTAACTGGTTTCGAGACCAGCGGTTTATTTTACCGATTTTGCTTGTTGTTCAGCTATGGATGTCGCTGGGGGTTGGGTTCTTGGCGTTTATCGCGGGCTTGCAAACGGTTGACCGCGCTTTGTACGAGGCCGGTTCGGTTGACGGAATCCGTAATCGCTGGCAGGAGCTTTGGTTCATCACATTGCCGAGCATGAGGCCGCAATTGCTTTTCGCGGCGGTTATGCAAATCACAACTTCGTTTGCTGTTGCCGACATTGTTACACAGCTCGCCGGTATGCCGACGGTAAACTATGCGGGCGACACAATTGTTACACACTTGCTTGACATCGGTTGGATTCGTTTTGAAATGGGATATGCCGCCGCCGTTGCAACGATTTTGTTCCTTATAATGGTCGGCACAAATAAAGCGGTGCAACGCTTGCTTAAAAAGGTGGGAACATAATGTCTGCAGAAATGGAACTGCGCGATGCCGTGCCGGTTAAAAAGAAGGAAAAAAAGCTTGCAAAACGTACAAAAAAATTAAACCGCTCCCTGGGCGGAACCATTTTTCTTTTCATCTTCATCTCTATTTTTGCGATTTTCACGAGTATGCCGCTTGTGCTGACAATCAGCAATGCGTTCAAGCCGCTTGACGAATTGTTTTTATTCCCGCCCCGCTTTTTCGTTCGCAATCCAACCATAAATAATTTTTCCGATCTGTTTATCATCATGCAAGAAGGTTGGGTTCCCTTTTCGCGCTATGTGTTGAACTCGTTTATCATAACGGGCGTTGGCACGTTTGGGCATTTGATGTGCGCATCGATGGCGGCGTACCCGCTTGCAAAAAATAAATTTCCATTCCAAAAAGTAATGTTTTCGATTGTTGTTCTCGCGCTTATGTTTTCGCCGGCAGTTACAGGGCTTCCGAATTTTTTGATAATTTCCGCGCTTGGGATAAACAACACGTATTGGGCGGTTATATTGCCCGCGTTTGCGTTTCCGCTCGGCCTGTACTTAATGAAACAATTTATGGAGCAGGTTCCGGATTCGTTGATTGAATCGGCGCGACTTGACGGCGCAAGTGAGTTTTATATATGGCGCAAAATTGTAATGCCGAATGTAAAACCTGCGTGGCTTACGCTGATAATCCTGCAATTTCAAGGGCTTTGGGTTACAACCGGCGGTGTTTTCCTTCGAAGCGAGGAGCTTAAACCGCTTACGTTCGCAATAAACCAAATCGCGCTTGGCGGTGTGGCACGTGCAGGTGCGAACGCGGCGGCTATGCTTATCACGGCCGCCGTCCCGATTACGTTTTTCATTTTCGCGCAAAGCAGAATTATTGAAACAATGGCAACTTCCGGAATGAAGGACTAGAGGAGGTGTACCATGTTAAAAAGATTAGTCGCACTTACTTTGGCTGTTTTGATTGTCTCGGCAGGTCCCACTGTGTTTGCGGATACGCCGTTTCAGGGGTATACGTATAATTTTTGGGGGACGCTTGTGCCGTCACCTGCGGCATATGTACCTGTGCGTTCGTTCGGATTGCATAACATTTGTGCGGAGCTTGGCGATATGGCCGACCCAACGGATTTACATGTAGACCCGGAGGACAATGTTTATATCGTGGACTGGGGCAACGACAGGATTGTTGTGTTTGATATGGATCTGAATTTGATTCGCGTGATTGACGGGTATTACCGCGACGGTATTTGGGTAGAAAATGGATTAAACCGTCCGCATGGGGTTTTTGTTACCGACGATATGGAAATTTTTATTGCGGATGAGTTAAACAATCGAGTCGTTATACTTAAGGTTATCGATGATGACGTTCATTTCTTGCGTGAAATTTTATCGCCTGAAGTTGAAGGGCTTGAAGATGATTTTGATTTTCTGCCGATGAACGTACTTGTTGACCGAGGCGGGCGTGTTTTCGTAATTGTTCGGCATGTGTTCGAAGGCATTATGTCATTTAGTGCCGACGGGGAATTTATCGGATATTTCGGTACGATTGAAGTATCGTTCAGTTGGATAGACATGTTTTGGCGTATGTTTCTAATGACGCAAGCGCAAATTGATGTTGATAACGCCATAATTCCGCGTGAATTTCGAAGCATGGACATCGACCAATACGGTTTTGTTTTTACAACACACATCGAAAACTGGCACTTAAATAATCAGGTTATGCGCCTTAACCCGCGTGGCGAGGATGTTTTGGTTAATTTCAATTTAAACGTCACTATAAACGGCGACCAAGTATTTCGTGAAGCCGGGCCGATGTCGGGGATGTCTGTTTTCATTGATGTTATAGCGCGTTCACACGGCAAATATTCTGCACTTTGCTCTACACGCGGTCGTATTTATACCTACGATTCCGAAGGCAATTTGCTTTACGTTTTTGGCGGAACCGGCAGTCTCGAGGGCATGACGCGGATGCCTCGCTCTATTGAAATTATTGGTGATGATATTTTACTTCTGGATGCGGACGGACGCGGCAGAATAATTCACTATGCCCCGACGGAGTATGGGAGATTGGTTAATACTGCAATCGCTTTGCGATATGACGGGCATGATAGGCAAGCGGTGGAATATTGGCGGCAGTTAGTTATGCTTGACGAAAATTTCGCTCTTGCATGGTCGGGAATCGGACGTTCACTTTTGGCGGCGGGTTATAATGCCGACGCAATGGAGTATTTGCGTCAAGGAATGGATGTCCGTTATTTTTCAATTGCGTTTCGACGAAACCGCCTCGACGTAATGCAAGGCGCGCTTCCGAATATATTTACGGCAGGCTCGGTTTTGGTCGTTTTGTTTGTGGCATATAAAATTTTCTACAGGGTAAAATTCGGCAAAGAGGGGGAGGATGACGTATGACAGCCGTAAAAGCAGTGGGCGCGGTGGTAAATTTTTTGGGGTATTACAAAATTCCTCTGTATATCATGGTGCGTCCTTTCGACGGATTTTACGAGATGAAATATATGAAGGAAGGCACGCTTAAGATTTCGTTTTTGAATTTAATTCTCGTGCTTGTGTCCTACGCGATTAATGATCAATACGCATCGCTTATCGTAAACCCCCAAAATCCGCTTACGCTTAACAGCCTTTGGTACTGGGTGATGATTGTTACCGCGCTTATTTTATTTTGTGTAAGCAACTGGTCGGTTACATCTTTGATGGACGGCGAGGGCAAGCTTAAAGAAATTTTCATGGCAGTAACTTATGCGATGACGCCACTGGTTTTGACAATAATCCCTGCGACGATTTTAAGCAATTTCCTTTCACAGGAAGAAGCAGGATTTTATTTCATGATAATGTCGGTAGGCGTGGCATACTTTGTGTTTTTAGTGTTTTGCGGGCTTGTTGTTGTGCATAATTATGGTGCGGCAAAGGCGGTTTTGTCGATAGTACTTACGTTTTTCGCGCTGCTTGTTATCGTTTTCTTGATAACGTTGCTTCTTACACTTTGGCAACAACTTTATGTTTTCGGTTTCAGCATTTATACGGAACTGATGTTCCGATGACGATAGGGGCGATTTCATGAACATCCAAACTAAACGGGCGTGGCGTAATCGCTTAATTTTTGTCGGCGTTATTGCGGTGGCAATTATTGGCTACGTAATTTATCTCAACAGTTTTACGATATACGATTTCGAGCGGTTAACGGTGCGTCAGGATTTTGGTGACTCGCGTGAGCTTGTGCTTCTGGGCGGCACTTTGGGTGATCGCGTAAGCGTTGCACAGTCGCAGTATTTGGGATTGTATATTTGCATTGAAGATACGAGTATTGCCGTTGTGGATTATCGAAACGGGCATACTTGGTATTCCACACCGCCGGGGGTTGATTCCGACCCTATTGCAAATCCGTTTTGGCGCGGCGCGATGCGTTCGCATGTTGGATTTCGCTTTTTCAATGAGGCGCGGCGCGAACAATTCCGATGGCTTTTTCCGGATTCAATTTATCACGATCAGTTTGAAATTTTTTCAATTCCCAACGGCGTTCGAATTGAGTACATCGTCGGAAATTTGGATATTGGCATAGATTTTTTGCCGTCATTCATTGAGTACGGATTTTTTGAAGAGCGCGTTATGCAGCATCCGGCGATTTTGGGCTCGACGGTTGATCGGCTTGCTTTGATGAACTTTTGGTTTCCGGCCGAGGAAGAGGGAATGGAAGGATTTATGCAACTGTCGGAAGGCGTTCGCTTCCCAATCCACACTGCGACCATGTTGCGCATTTTCGAAGACATAGAATGGACGGAGGAAGAAACGGAGGAGCAAAACGCGCTTTCGGGTTTTGAACCGGAGATTGATCACGATTATTTCAATTTAACGGTCGAATTTGTTTTGGATGAAGACAGATTAATCGCAAACTTGCCCCTGTCGAAATTAACGACGGAATCGGAAGTTCACCCG
>WRHA01000295.1 GCA_009783395.1 Defluviitaleaceae bacterium | reverse complement strand
TCCACGGAAACATTGCCTGAATGGCTTCTTCTTCGTCGTTTTCATCGGCAATGAAGTCCGTCAAATTGCTTAAAATGTCCTCTTTGACCGCGTTTAAATATTCGTGAAGCGCGGGTTCGTCGGCGAATGTTTCAATTACATCGCTCATGTGATGCCCGACCGTAAACAGACCGAGTGAGAAGTCCATCTCCTCAACTTCTTTTTTTGTTGTTTTTTCAAAATCCTTTATTTCTCGCAAGGCCTCTGCCGCGCGCGCTTGAATCGACTCGGATTTTTTTGTAATTTGCTCCTTTTGTTCCGCCGAAAGCGAGTCGAATTGCTCTTCGGTTATGGCTTCGCCCTCGACGATCGGCACGAAAAATATCCCGCTGTTTGAGTTTTTAACCTCAAAATCATGCTTGCGGGCTTCGAGAGACATTTCCTTTATAATTTCGTCCTGTTTAGATTTTAAGACTTTTACGATTTCATTTTTCTTCTGCTCGTAGTTTTTGTCCGCAAAAGTGCGCGGCAATTCTTCCGAAAGTCGCGAAATAAGCTCGTTCATCTCATCTTTGAGATGCTTGCCGACGCCGGCGGGCAGGCTTAGCAGTTTCGGGCATTTTGGATTTTCAAAATTGTAGACATAGCATAAATCCGGCGGGGTAGCTTCTGTTGCCGCCAGTTTTTTTGCGTACTCCTGCGCGAAAGTTGTGCGACCCGTTCCTGTCGCGCCGCACACGTAAATATGATAACCCTGCGCCTTCATTTGCAGCCCAAACTCCAAGGCCTCGGCGGCACGCGGTTGTCCGATTAATCCGCGTGGATCGTCCTGGGTCTTTTTGAGCCGACGGGGTTTTGAAAAATATTTCAATTCATTCCATTTTAGTTCACGTATCATTTAGACACCTCATAGTTTTCGCCATTCATAAATACAGCCACATGATAATACCGTTTTCGGTTGGCCGGGTGTAATAATTTTTTCGCACGCCTTCTTCAGCGAACTCGTGTTGCTGGTAAAGCGCGATTGCGGCGCGGTTGCTTTCTCGAACCTCGAGCGTCAGGCCGATCATTTCGCGCTTGTGTGCGACTTCGATCAGCTTTTTTATCAGCATCGAAGCAATACCGCGTCTGCGATGCGATTTTTTTATCGCTAAATTTATTATATGCCCCTCGTTGATAAGGTGACGCATGTACACATGCCCAACAAGTGTATCTTGCTCGCCCCCATCAATCGCAACATAGGTAATCGTAGTCGGACTCATTATCTCACACTTTATGGAATTTTCCGACCATGCTTCGGAAAAACTCTCCATTTCGAGCTGATTCATGTGCGGAGCGTGTTCGGGCGCGGCGGGGATGATGGAGATCATTTCGTGGTTGCCTCCCGCGTTGCCGCCTCTCGAACGGCTTGCGGCGCACGAATGTAAATCATATTCTGCGAAATTTTTCCCGAAATTTCATCCGAAGATTCCCCTGCGGCACGAATTTTTTCAACGGCGCACATCCCGACCGACGCCGCACGCAATCGGGAATTGTTAAGCGGTGCAAAAAGCGCGGTCGGAAATTTGTCGCGAATAATTTTTTCGTTTGCTTCCGCTCCGTCGCCCAGGAAAATTATGGAGTTTTGCAAAATTTGATCAAGCCGTTGCAGAATCTCTTCAATATATATAGCCATAAATTCCGATTCGGCTTTAACGGATCCGTCTGTGTCGCGAAAATAGATTGCAGTATAAACTTGTTTTCGCCTGGCATCAAGCATCGGAACAATAATCGAACGCGCACCCATGCCGACGGCATTGTATGCGAGCGCGTCAAGAGTCGGCACGGCAATGGCGGGAATTTCCAGCGCACGCGCCATCGCAATCGCGCTCGATGCACCGATTCGCAGCCCGGTAAACGACCCCGGTCCGTTTGCATACGCGATGTAATCCATGTCCGACGGCTCAAGCCTCGTAAGCTCGAAAAGTTTTTCCACGCCCGGCATTAGGGCTTCGGAATGTGTCCAGAATTTTTCGCCGGTTCGGGCATTAAAAAGGATTTCGCCAATGGTTATGTATGGCGTGTCTGCATTTTTCGCTCCGATAATCGCCGCGCTTCCCTGTTCCCCCGATGTATCAATTGCTAAAATTTTCAAAACAAATCACCCTGTAATTTTCATTTTTTTCGGTGTGGGAGAAATCGATGCGGGTAGTGACACTACCCGCACCAATTTCGTTCGCACGCTCCGGCCACTCAACAAGCGAAACTCCGCAGCCAAAAAAAAATTCCTCGTAGCCGATATTTTCGAGGTCGCACGCGCCTTCAAGCCGATATAAATCGAAATGATAAATCGGCAGACGACCGCCCTCGTATTCGTTCATTATTGTAAATGTAGGGCTTGTTACGCAACCTTCGTATCCGACGCCCCGCGCAAATCCTTTTACAAAAACTGTTTTGCCCGCCCCAAGTTCGCCGCTTAAACAAAAAATATCGCCCGCTCGCGCCCTTTGGCCGAATTCGAAAGCGATTTTTTCTGTTTCTTCTGCAGATCTGCTAATCATTATCATTTCAAAGCACCCCACTCCAACTCGCTTTACAGAGTTGTTTTCCGCTGCGTCTTTGCTTCGCCACCAACTCGCTTTAGCGAGTTTTCCGCTGCGTCTTTGCTTCGCCAATTTACCATATCGTTTAATTTAAGACAAAGTTTTTTATTTACTGTTTCTTTTTTTTTAAGTTGTGATAGAATAGTATCCGATAAAATTTATCGAAATGAAATGGGAGGTATGATTATGGTCGGAAACAAAAGAGTAACCGAGCTCACCGATGCCGATGAGCAAACGCTGCAAATCATGGAATTCATTGTTTCGGGCGGACGTTTTGGGATAAACGTAGCCAAGGTTAGCGAGATAATGAAGTACAGCCAATATCCGATTACGCCGATGCCGAACTCCAATCCGTTCGTGGAAGGAATTTTCCGACCGCGTACCGAAACCATGACCGTAATAAATTTGGCGGCATACATGGGCTTGCCCCCATCAGCAGATGAAGGCACCGACATTTTAATTATTACCAAATTAAACAACGCCGAAACTGCGTTCCATGTGCATGGCGTTGAAGCCATTGACGTGGTTAAAATGTCCGACATCGAAAAGCCGGATTCTACGATTTATGGCGGCGAAGAGGGTATGGCAACCGGCATCGCAAAATACGGCGACAAGCTTATTACGATCGTCGATTTCGAAAAAATCCTCATCGACATAAGCCCGAACATGGGCTTCTCCCCAAGCGATATCGACAAGCTGGGCATGAGAAACCGCTCAACCAAGCCGATTTTGCTTGCCGAAGACTCACCGCTTCTGGAGCGTTTGATCATCGGTTCCCTCGAAAAAGCGGGCTACATGAACATTATCTGCACTGCAAACGGGCAGGAAGCATGGGATCTCCTCGAAAGCTACAGGGATAGCGGCCAGCAAATCGAGGATCATGTTTGCGCCATCATAACGGACATCGAAATGCCGCTTATGGACGGGTATCGTCTGCTTAAACTTATTAAAGAAGATTCGACACTGCGCAAACTTCCGGTGGTTGTGTTCTCGTCGATTATTTCTGACGACAATCGCAAGGTAAGCAACGATCTCGGCGCGGTGGCAAGCATCTCGAAACCCGAAATCGCAAGCCTTGTAACAGTCATAGATGCGCACATACTGTAGGACATGCCGCCAATTACAAAAGGCGCGATTCTTAACCTAAGCTCGAACACCGACGTTTATGAGCGCGGCGAACGGTACTATCGCGCAGGTAAATTACTGTCGTTTACAGCGGAAGAAGAAACCGGCGAAACAACCGTTGTTCGTGCAAGCGTTGAAGGCAATTACAAAAACTACGATGTCACGATTAGGCTGGACAGTGCGAACGCACCGTCTGCCTATGCGTGTTCCTGCGAAAGCCACAGCATATGGCGCGGCGCGTGCAAGCACGTTGTTGCCGCGCTTTTTGCGTTGTCGGAGGATAAGACGCGCTCATTTTCTTCGGAAAAAATGAACATTCATGCGAAACGCCTCGCCGACAGCTTGGAAAAAATAATTTACGACGGCATAGACTCCGAGCTTTCGGTGTTTCAAAGCGCGCAAAATTTCGAAAAATCCATGTTGCGGCTCGCGCCTGTTATAAACTGCCGAAACAAGGGTGTTTTTTTGACGTTTACGATTGGGCGCGGGCGCATGTACGTTGTAAAAAACATTTCCGGATTTGTGAAAAGTTGCAAAAAAGGTGAAACGGTATCTTACGGCCAGGGGCTGACGTTTTCGCATCGACGCGAAATGTTTGACGAAACTTCGCAGAAACTTGTCGACTTTATTACGCGTGAAGACGATATGTATGCGGAGATTGCAAAACGATTAAGCCACCGCTTTCAATTTGTGCACAAACCGCTGTACGGTACTCGCGAATTATTTTTGACTCCGCGAAATACCGACGAGTTCTTTGATCTTTTCAGCGGAGAAACATTGGAGTGTGTTTCGGATTTTGCACAGTTTGTAACGTTGCAGGATGGTTGCCCAAATTCGGTTGTTGTGCGTCACACAGACGATGGTACGGTTTTACAACTTAGCTGTGAGCACTTTTTTTTTGCCGGTGCGACGTTTTATTATTTGCTTTCTGCCGACGGTTTTTTTCGTATGCCAAAGGCCGACGGGCGGCTGCTTAAAACACTTTTCAAAACGCTTAGCGAAACGCCGTCGCAGGAGGTTTTATTTTCCGGCGATGAGCAAAATCGCTTCGTTACCGTGGTTTTGCCGCGCCTTTTGAAAATGGGGGCAGTGGAATCGGTTGAGGGGGAGTGTCCCACCGGCAAAATTTCCACGCTTCGGACAATAAAAATTTTTCTTGATACGGATAAAAAAGATATTACGGCTCGGGTGGAGTTTGACTACGGCGAAGATGCGGATGTTTTTCGCGATGTTATTGCGGAGTACGAGATTTATCGGCGATTAACGGCACACGGGTTTTTTGAGGATAAGAAAATTTATCGGCTAAAGGGACAAGGTTCGTCTGCCGTCGGCAACGAGCTACTTTTTGCGTTCTTGCACGAACCGTTTGGCATGGAGTCTTTGCGCGATGTTGCCGAAATTTTTGTAAGCGAGGATTTGCAAAAAAAGGCTTCTCGGCCCGGTGTGCCGAAATTGGGTCTCAGGCTTTCGGGTAATTTGCTAAACATATCGCTCGAAGATTCCGAGTACGAAATCGGAGAATTGATTGAGGCACTGGAGGCTTATCGCAATCAAAAAAAATTTTTTCGCCTTAGGGATGGGCGGTTTATTTCGCTTGAAAGCGAGGAGGCGGGCGCGGCGGCGGAATTTCTTAACGCGCTTGATGTATCAAAAAAGGAGTTGAATGGCGACGCCCTTGCGCTTCCGGCGTATCGAGCGTTGTATGCGGGGGATATTTCAAGCTCTCTTTCTCATACGCGGGACGAAAATTTTAAAAAACTGCTTGAAAATTTTGGCCGGAACGCAGATTTTGAAATCCCCTCAGGGCTTGAAAAAATTTTGCGCGAGTATCAAAAAACGGGCTTTCGTTGGCTGAAAACATTGGCGCATTATGGCTTTGGCGGGATTCTTGCCGATGATATGGGGCTTGGGAAAACCTTGCAAATTATTACGCTGATAGCGTCAGGCGCGCCGGGTGAGTCGAAGCAAAAGCCCGCAATCGTTGTTGCGCCGACGTCCGTGCTTTATAACTGGGAAAACGAAATCGCTAAATTTGCGCCGCAGTTAAAATCTCTTGTTGTTTCGGGCGTTGCCGAAAAGCGTCACGAGCTTTTGAAAACGGACGACATCGATGTTTTTATCACGACATATGACATGCTAAAACGAGATGTACCGTTTTATCGCGACATGGAGTTTTCCTATGTGGTCGCCGACGAGGCGCAGAATATTAAAAATCCAGCCACAAAAGCCGCAAAGTCCCTTAAGTCGTTAAACGGGCGTGTGCGTTTCGCGCTTACAGGCACGCCGATCGAAAACACCCTCAGCGAGCTGTGGTCGATTTTCGATTTTATTATGCCCGGGTATCTCTTTGGCGCGTCGAGGTTTTCACGGATTTATGAAATCCCGATTCTGAAAGGCGACGATAAAAACGCGGCGGAAAAGTTGCGCAAGCAAATCGCACCGTTTGTTTTGCGACGCATTAAGAAAAATGTTTTGCGCGAGTTGCCCGAAAAAACCGAAACAACCCTTCCCGCCGATTTCGAGCCTGAGCAGAAAAAAATCTATCGAGCCTACCATATGAAGGCAATGGGCGTGCTGGACGAGATGATCGGCTC
>WRHA01000294.1 GCA_009783395.1 Defluviitaleaceae bacterium | reverse complement strand
CGGCGTATATGCTTGCGGGGCGGCCTGCGGGTACGGCAGGGTCGGTTGTTACATGCTCGATGGAGGGCACGAGGCCGCTTCTTACCGAGGTGCAAGCCCTGACGGCATATACAAACTTCGGCACGCCGCGTCGCACGGCAACAGGAATGGACTACAACCGCATGGTAATGCTTATGGCGGTTTTAGAAAAACGTGCGGGATACAAATTGCAAAATTTCGATGCGTACATAAACATCGCCGGAGGATTACGTGTTGACGAGCCCGCCGCCGATGCCGCTGTAATTGCCGCGCTTGCGTCGTGCTACAAGGAAAAACCGATTCACGCGAAAATTATGGTAACGGGTGAGGTTGGGCTTGCGGGCGAGCTTCGCGCAATATCCCGCCCGGAAATCCGCATTGCCGAAGCGGTACGACATGGCTTTTCCGCGTGCGTTCTGCCTGCGGCAAACAAAAAAAATATCGCCGCGCCGGAAAATGTTCGCATTCTCGGCGCGGCGAATATTGGGGAAATGTTAGAGGCTATACTTTGATTACACGTTCAACCCTAAGCGGCAATTCTGCCAATTCCTCGTCTGTTAAATCTGCTGTGGCAATTGGCGGATGAATGTTTATGTAAACATCCGCCGGTTTAATCCAATTTTTGTTTGCTTCCATGATTTTATAACTGCCGTTTATTGTAACCGGAATTATTGGGACCTTTGATTTTGTTGCGAGTTTAAGGCTTCCTGCCTTGAATTCGCCAAAAGCATCTCCCTTGCTGCGCGTTCCTTCGGGGAAAACGACCATGGAGTGTCCGCTTTTTAGGATTTTTATGCCGTCAAGAATTGTTTTTGCGGATTGGCGCAGGTTTTTTCTGTCCAGAAAAACGCAGTTGATGTACTTCATCCAGGTTCGCAAAATAGGGACTTTTAAAATTTCAATCTTTGCAATAAAGCCTTTTGGTTTTGCAATAAGCGCGAGAAATAAGGCAATATCGAAGTTGCTTTGATGATTGCTTACGAACAGAACGGCTTCGTCGGGGATGTTTTCCGCGCCGGAAATATGAAAACGCGCCCCGCTTGTGCGCACTTGAATTAATGCCCATTTTCGCACAATGAATTCCGTGAGCTTTAAAAATTCCGGTTCGGCCATGGATTTTTTGCGCATTTTTACATACAAAAGAATCGGAAATGTTAGTATTAATGTGATCGCAAAAATCGGATACCATATTAAAGTTCTCAATTTATCTCACTCCAATATCTACGAAATCTACGAAATCTACGACGACATCACGCGGGCGATTTTTGTGGAACATGCCGTGATCGACGCAATTATAATCAATCCGCAAAAAACCGCCGCAATCCATGGTGCAAAAAGTGCTAAAAGCATTAGGCCGATTATCGTGGCGAAGCGGAAATTTGTGTACAGGAATGTCGCGCCGGGAATCGGGGCTAAAATTACTCCAAAAAGCGCGTCAAGCCCGTCGTTTACAAGCCCGACAATCCCGGAGGCGACAAACGCAAGCGCGGCAAACGCAAGGGAAATCGCAACGGATCCGAGATATTGCGCAAGCTGCAACCCGCCCCATCGTGCAAAGGAAATCGCCGCCTCTGTGCCGGCCGCATAAAGTGCCTCCGTTGTCGTCAAATCCCGCGTGATCATGTATGTGCCGACAGTGCAGGCGAAAACGCCGACAAATGTTTCGGCGCGTTTAATCGTGGCTTCGTTTAAAAGATTCGACACCGCCGTTGTTCCCATCGCGTATTTTACGGAAACAACGACCAGCATGAAAATAAAAAAGTACATATTTGAAATCGGCAAGCCCATGAGTGTTTCCGACATCGGAATCCACTCGGCGGAAACATGCCCCGCGCTAAGGAGCCAGCCCACGCCCGAAAGTACCGCAAGCGCGATAAAAGGGCTTGCGGCCAGCGCGACAAGCGGCGCGAAAACGCCGACTAATTGTAAAATTACAAACTCGCTCATGCCAAGCCGACGCCCCTTTTCGGACTTTCCGTACTCTTAGGAACTTTCCGAAATTTTTGGTGCGGGTAGTGACACTACCCGCACCGATTTGAAATTTTTTGCAAGTATAGCATAATTCGGTTATAATTGTTGCGAAATTTATTCCTAAGGAGCAACAACATGCGTTTAATTGGAACGACGGCGACGGGAATTCGTTTGCCGATTATCAGCGCGGGCGACGATTTGGTTGAAATTGTTACATCGCATGTCCTTAACGTGCTTAAATCGCAGGGAAATGATTTGTCGAAAGACGATATTGTTGGCGTCACGGAAGCAATGGTTGCAAAAATGGAAGGCAATTTTGCAAAACTTTCGGACATCGGCTGTGATGTTCGCGAAAAATTTGGCGACCAAGCAGAAATCGGGCTTGTGTATCCGATGTTGTCGCGGAATCGCTTTTTGAATATTTTGCGGGGCATCTCTTTGGGTGCGAAAAAAGTGCATGTTTTGCTCAGCTATCCGCACGATGAAGTCGGAAACCCATGTATGGATATTGAACTCTTGGATGAAGCAAACGATAAGTTTCGCGGGAGAATGGTTGGGGCTGAGGAATTTCGCAGTGTTGTCGGTGCGTACAAATTGCCGTACACCGGCGTTGATTACGTAAAACTCTACGAGGAAGCCGCCGACAATATCGAAATCCATTTTTCAAACGACCCGCGTGATATATTAAAATTGACAAAAAACGTGCTTGTAGGGGAAATCCACAGCCGCGAACGCACAAAGGCACGCCTTTTGAAGGCGGGTGCAGAACGCGTGTTCACGCTGTCGGATATTTTGAGCAAGAGCGTTAACGGAAGCGGATTTAATCCGCAATACGGCGTGCTTGGCTCAAATTTGTCGAGCGACGACGTGTTAAAACTCTTTCCCGCAAAAGCGGCGGAGTTTACTGCCGCCGTTCAGGCGCGTTTTCGGCAAGCAGCGGGCGTTGCGCCGGAAGTTATAGTTTACGGCGACGGCGCGTTTAAGGATCCCGACCACGGTATTTGGGAGCTTGCCGACCCTGTTGTTTCGCCCGGGTTTACGCCGCGGCTTGGCGAGCGGCCTGTGGAGATAAAAATGAAGCTTGTTGCGGATGCGGTTTACGGCGACCTCAGCGGCGACGAAAAACGAAAGGCCGTTACGAACATGGTTAAAGGAAAAGCCGCAAATCCCGACGCATACCGCGAAGGCACAACCCCGCGCATGTATGCAGACTTGGTTGGCAGCTTGTGCGATTTGATGGGGGGTAGCGGAGATAAGGGTACGCCGGTTATATTACTGCGCGGCTATTTTGACGACTACTCGAGCGACTGATGGTTAGCTTGCTGAAACACATCACAACGCTGGATTCGCGCCGTGAAACGAACGCGACGATTGCGTTTGTGTTGCGGTGTTGGCAGGCGTCGCGTTTTCTTGAGCCGGCAAATGAAATGCGGGTTTATCTGCAGCGTGCAAATCACGCCGCAACCGCCGCGCACAGGCGTAATCTCGTGCATTTAAAGCTGTACGCACTTACGATTTTTATCGCAATCGAAGCAGGAAATTTCGACAACGCAAACACCATGCTGGACAAGGCGATGAATTTTAGGAGTTTTCTCAAGGCACACGAACCGTTTCATTACGGCACGCTGTGCTTTTTGTATGCGTATTTGGAGCTGAAACAAGGGCGTGCGAAAAGCGCGATAAAATACCGCCGCCTGCTTACCGATCATATGAAAACTCAGGCAAGTGTGGATTTTGCGGCGTTTCAGGGGCTTTTGTCCCTTGCGGCAAATGAGCTTTCCGACGCGCAAAAATTCTTCGAACGTGCCTACAACGCAGGTTGTCGAAGCGTGTTTCTCTTCGACGGGTTTTTTCATTTTTACAAACTCGCGCCGGAGGGAACGGCGGTTTTTCTGCCGGTTTTAACATATGCGGCAGAGCGCGGCGCGGATATTTCGGGGATAATGGCAAGGCACGAGGAGCGAATCTCGTTTGCGGTACTGAAAAACCCTGCTGCGGGCGAGAAATTATATGCGGCAAGCAGCTATCCCCCGCTTTTGAAAGACATTTGCATGAACCGAATCGCCCACGGCGACATGAGCGCGGAAGCCTTTGCCTTTTACCTCGACGCGGAAAAGCGGCAGACCTACACACCGGGGATTTTTGACGCGCTGATTCGTGCCGCGTATGAAAACAATGCGCAAAAATTAAGCCGATACAGCCTGAAAAATTTTCTCGCGACATCACAAATGACCGACCCCGCCTTTGCCGTTTACGTCTACCACTTCCTGCTGACCGACCCCGCGCTGGCCGATCTTCTGCCCGACGCACAAAGCAAAATTTTGCAATTCGGCACGGTATGCCTCGAGCGCGATTTTCGCGGGCGGGAGGCAAACAGCGTCTACCTGTACCTGTGGAATCGTTTTCGCGCACTGGGCATAACGGGCGTGCCGCTCGACAAAGCCGAAGAAATTTTACGCAAAGACCTGACCCTCTTCGAACTGCGCTTGCGCGAAAACTCTGCCGTAAAATTCATCTATGTAACCGAGCCGGAAAAGCGCGGCATGGAGGTCTATGAAATTACGGAGGGAACGCTTACAATCGAAGCGATTAGTGCGGAAGCATCTTGCACATGCCTCGGCGCGGGAAAACGCACGATTCTGGACGAGGAAGTAATGATTTCGCCGATGATTTCCGGCGCGAATCACGCGCTGTATTTCCATTTTTTCCAAGAAGGCGACAGGCGTTTTCATCTGCTTGCATATCTGGCAAATTTTTTTCTGGGGCTTGAGGTTCCGCCGACGGATGCAATCCCTGTTTTTGAGGCGATTTTGGCGGAAAAAATCATTACAAAGCCGTATCGTATGCGCGTGCTTGTCGCGCTGGGGCGGCTCTATTACGACGCAGGGAATTTTGACCGCGCACTGGAGTGCTACGGCGAGGTTGACGAAAATGCGATTGGCGGCGGCTTTACTCGTCAGGCGTTGGATGTGTATCTGCAAACCGGCGAGTACACCCGCGCCTCGCGGCTTATTTCCGCCAAATACAAGCATCTTCCTCACGAAAGCCTGTTTGACGCACTCACGGTTTTGATAACCAAGGCGACGTTCGAAACGGATAATTTGGCGGCGGTGTGCTACGATTTGCTTGTAAATAATTTCTTCGACGAAAAAATTCTGGCGTTTGTTTTAAAAAATTTTCGCGCAAGCTATTCCGAATGGGCAGAACTTTCCAAAGTCGTCGACGAAGACAATCGGCTTGTGCCTGTGCTTGATGCGCGTGTTTTGCAGTCCGCGCTCGAAATGTCGCGCTTCGACGAACAGGCGCAAAAAGCATTCGTGCGATTTTATGCAAACCCCGTCGGCACATCAAATTTGACCGCCGAATTCACCGAGCTTGCAACATATGAAATGCTCGCAAATGCCACGCGTCCCGACTACGACGTCATAACCATCCTCGAAAAAATTTATTCCGAAGGCGAGCAAAACGAGCTTCTCGCGTTGGGGCTTGCGGGCATTTTTTTAAAGCACAGCATTAAAACGCTGAAATCCGATGAAATTATCGCCGACGCCCTTGCCGTACAACAAAACGCGGGGATTCTTCTGCCGGTTTTTAAAGACATCCCCGAAATACAAACGGCCCAAACGCACAAATTTCAGCCGTTTTTGTACAAAGGCTTGCCCGACAAAAATTGCAGGCTGTATTATCGGATAGATGAGTCTCGCGACTATTTGTCCACGCCGATGCAGTATGTAAAGTACGGCTTGTATTCCGCTGCTGTGCCGATGTTTTTCGGCGAAAGTTTTACTTATTATTTCAGCGAAGAGTCCGACTCCGGAAGCGTTACAACAAAGGAGCAGTCTGTTAAAAACACCGTGCAGTTTGTCGCCGAGATTTGTAACGAACTTGACCCCTACTTTGCAATTAACAACGCGATTGTTAGTGCGCAAAATTTTAAGCACGAGCAAACGGAAAAGCTGATTTCGAGCCTGGTTAAAGACGTTCGCCCCGTTCGCGCCTGCCTGCTGTAATTTTCACGCCCGGCGAACAGTATGAAAACCTTTAAGGAGCAAAAAAAATGAGCCATGATGACATGCGCAGAATGATGGACAGCGCGCCCGTACCCTGTGTTTTGCGAAATGCGATATGCGAATGTGTTTACGCAAACGCGGCATTGCTGGATTTATTTGAGCTTAAAGATTTTAAGGAATTCGACGCCCGCCGCGCCGATCTTATGCCGCCGTTCCAACCGGACGGAAGCCCGTCGGACACTAAGTTTTGTGCGGTTTTGGAAGATGTATTGACGCGGG
>WRHA01000293.1 GCA_009783395.1 Defluviitaleaceae bacterium | reverse complement strand
AGCAGCGAACCCGGCTCTGTTTTCAAGCCCTTTGTTATTGCCGCCGCGATCGAGGAAGGCGTTATCACGCGCCACACATCGTTTTTTTGCGAAGGCGTGCGCGAAATTCATGAGATGTTTGTTCACTGCTGGAACGATTGGGGCTGCGGGCATATTTCGCTTCGCCGCTCACTTTATCGCTCTTGCAACCTCGCGATGGCGGATATAAATCGAATGATGGGGCGCAACACATTTTATGCATATCGTGGATATTTTGGTTTCGGCGAGCGTACGGGTATTGATTTCCCCGGCGAGGATGCGGTTTCCAGCCGACATGTTATGTATCCGCTTTCGATGCTGAATGCTGTTGAAATGGCAACATCATCGATGGGTCAGGGCTTTAATGCAACAACGATTCAAATTATAAACGGATATGCCGCGCTAATAAACGGCGGATTTTTGCGACAGCCGCATTTTGTTTCGCAAATCATCGATATAAACGGAAACCCCGTTTACACAAGGAATCAGCAACAAGATGTTCGGCGCGTTATTTCGCAGGAAACGTCGGATTTTATGCGAAACGAAATGCGCCTCGTTGTTTCGACACCGGGCAATGACGGCGGCACGGGCAGGCTTTCCTACATTCCCGGACACGATGTCGGCGGAAAAACGGGAACTGCCCAGCAAGGTATTCGCGAAAACAGAGACCACAACCTGTCTTTCGTCGCGTTCCTGCCCGCACACAACCCTCGATATCTTGTTTTGTTTACAATCGACCATATTGAAGACGACAGGCTTTTTGCCAGCTCTGTTGTTCCGCCGCTTATGCGCGATTTTTTGACTGATTTAATCCGCGTAAAAAATATTCCTGCCGCGGGCATCATCGAGCCTCCGGTTGACGAAATTATCGGCACTTTGATGCTGGATTTCACGGGGCAACGCCTTATCGAGGCTGTAAACACCGCGATAAACATGTCGGTTAACGGCTATCAAGTGTCCGGCGGCGGAACAATTGTTTCGCACACATGGCCGCCCGCGGGGCATCCCATACCGGAAAACGCGCCCATTATTTTCTACCTCGACCCCGATTCGCGAATAACGGATCGAATGAGGATTGTGCCGGACGTCGTTGGCCTTACGGAGGAGATGGCGGGGCATGTACTGCGTGAAGCGGGCTTCACGCCTGTAATTTCGGTCGTGCGATCCGATCCGCCGCCCGCCGCCGACTTCGAACCCCGCACATTCAACGCCGAGCCGTCCGATGAAAATTCTGTTCCGCTTCCGGCCTCCACATACACTGCATTTCAGCAGTTTCCCGCGCCCGACGTCGAAATCGAACAAGGCACCCAAGTAACCGTACGAGTCCGATGACACTACCCGCACCGATTTTGCAAAAAAATATTTTTTGTGTATAATAGCCTACCATATAAAAAATTCATAAAAGGACGGTATAGAAATGGCAAAGAAAAAAATTGCGCTGCTTACGGGCGGCGGCGACGCGCCCGGTCTTAATGCGGTAATTTATACGCTGGTTCGTGCGTGTCACAGCATGTTTGATTGCGAAATGATCGGTTATAAATTCGGATATAGAGGCATGTACTTAAACGAATTTGTAAAACTTGACAGGAACTCGACCTCGGGAATCCTGCATCGCGGCGGATCGATTCTTTATAATTCAAACAAGGACAACCTCTTTAATTTCGCTGTTGAAGAAAATGGCAAAATTGTAAAAAAAGACGTTTCCGGCATAGCGATCGACAATATGAAAAATGAAGGTGTTGACACGCTTGTTGTTCTCGGCGGCGATGGTACGCTTACGAGTGCGCGTGATTTCTTCCGCAAGGGCATTAACGTGATCGGAGTGCCAAAAACAATCGATAATGATCTGCCCGCAACGGAATCGACATTCGGTTTCGATACTGCTGTAAACATCGTGGCGGAGAATCTCGGTCGCTTGCACACAACTGCCGAAAGCCATCACCGCATAATTGTTGTGGAGGTTATGGGGCGTTCTGCCGGCTGGATTTGTCTGCACGCAGGTATCGCAGGCAGTGCGGATGTAATAATTATTCCTGAAATTCCCTACACCGTTGATGGCATTGTCAGAAAAATTGAAGAGCGTGACGCGGCGGGCAAGCCCTTCACGATCGTTGCCGTAACCGAAGGCGCGGCCGGAGAAGGCGGCGTTCCCATCGTTGATACAATTGTGCCGGGAAGCCCCGACGCAGAGCGTTTTGGCGGTGTTGCGAAATATATCAGGGAACAAATCGAAGCCCGCATCGACACAGACAAGCATGAAGTCCGTCATTGTGTTCTCGGTCATATCCAGCGTGGAGGCGACACGTCTCCTGCCGACCGGATTCTTTCCGCACGCTATGGATTCAAGGCTGCTGAAATGATTCGCGACGGCGAGTTCGGCAAAATGGTCTGCTTGCGTAACGGCAAAATGGATTCGGTTACACTGGAAGAAGTGCTTGGCAGGGGCGAAACAGGAGAAACCGCCAAAGGCGGCGCAAAAACCGTCGATCCCAAAGGCGAATTGGTTAAAGTTGCAAGAGCCATGGGAATCTCTTTCGCCGAAAAATAGGCACGCCGCACGCCAAGCGTGCAATGGACACCGTGGAACGGTTCTTGGTTGCGTGCATGTTCGTCTCGAAGCCGGATACGGTTTTCGCAGCTATAAAAAACCGTGCGGTGCGCGGTTTTTTTCGGATATGTACGGCATGTGTACTACCTTTTCTTAGCGCGAAGGGATAGTGGGATGAACAAAAGAAGCTGTTGGGTTATTTTTTTTGTGGCGGTGGCGGTGTTTTTGGCGGCGGATTTGGCGTTGAAGATATGGTCTGTTGCAAATTTGCAGGGCGCGCCTAATCGCGTGCTTATACCGGGGGTTTTGGGGCTTACGTATTTTGAAAACCCCGGAGCCTTCTTTGGTTTTTTGGCGGATTTTAACGCGAGATGGCCGCTTGCTGTAATGAAAACTGCGATTCTTGGCGGGCTTTTGTGGTATTACAATCGGCTTCCGCTTGAGACGCGGTTTTGGGCGGTTCGTGTGCCGATTATTTTGATTTTTGCGGGAGGCGCGGGCAATCTCGTTGACCGTGTTCAGCTCGGTGTTGTTCGTGACATGATACAGTTTTTGTTCATTAATTTCCCCATCTGGAATCTTGCCGATGCATATGTTACTGTTGGCGTAATCGCGCTGGTTTTTGTCAGCTTTTTCGTCGTTAAGGATGTTCCGTTTCCATGAAATCGAGTACGCTTCAAATAATCGTTCCGCCCGAGGCCGCCGGCCAACGTGCGGATATTTTTTTTGCAAATTTGCCGGAAATTTCGACCCGCAGTGCGGCGCAAAAGATTCTCACACTGAATGCGATAAACAAAAATCGCCGCCTAAAAGAGGGCGAAGGTTTTATGCTAAATATCCCCGCGCCCGCGCCGCTTGAGGCCGTGGCGGAGGACATCCCCCTTCAAATTATATATGAAGACGCGGATTTGCTTGTTATTGACAAGCCGCGTGGCTTGGTTGTACATCCTGCGGCGGGACACGCGGCGGGGACGCTTGTGAACGCACTGCTTTTTCATTGTAAATTATCGGGAATCGGCGGCGTGCTTCGCCCCGGGATTGTGCATCGTCTCGACAAGGATACGTCGGGGCTGATGGTCGTCGCGAAAAACGATGCCGCCCATGTCGCCCTCGCAGAGCAACTCGAGAGACGCGAAATGCACCGCGAATACAATGCGCTGTGTGTTGGCGCGGTAAAAAAAGATCGCTTGCGCATCGACCTGGCAATCGGTCGCCATCCCCGTGATCGCAAAAAAATGGCAGTTTCATGCACTCGTTCGCGCCCTGCTGTAACCCGCATCGAAGTTTTGGAGCGTTTTAAGAATCACACATTAATCGCCGCTTATCTCGAAACCGGACGCACCCACCAAATTCGCGTACACATGGCGCATATCGGGCATCCCGTTTTGGGCGATGTTACTTATGGCGCGTCGCGCCAACGTTACGAACAAGCCGGTCAAATCCTTCATTCCGTAAAAATTAAGTTTGAGCACCCCACAAACGGCAAGGAATTGGAATTTACTTCACCATTGCCGGAATATTTTAAAGAAGCGTTGCAATATGCAGGAGGGAAAGTATGAAAAATCGAAGAAGGGAACGCGGGCGACGAATTTCATCAGAAATTTGTGTGTTCAGCGAATGGTAAAAGTATGAAAAAAATTTTTTATGTTTTGATTTTATCCGCGCTTGTTTTTGTTGCGTGCGGAAGTTGTGGCGAATCCGACCCCCCGGGCCACATAGATTTATCCCATGAGCTTTTGCACGGTCGCGATCTTGGCGGCATGGTGATTACAATCACCCGCATGGCGCCGGGGATGCCGGATGAATGTTCGGAAACGTACCATTTGAGCGAATGGATTGAGTGGCTGGACGACGAAATGTTGGAGCAGCTACATGCCCAATGGGCCGCAAGGCGGGCTTTGGAGGAGCGATACAATTTTCGCGTGCGCTATGTAGGTTATGGGGAAATGGACACACAGCGATGGGATCAAGATGCGTGGGCTCGGATAGAAACGGATTTCATTGAAGGCTTGGAAGCGGAAATTCGCGCCGGAAACAGGGATTACACCGTGTGGGCGCTTTCGCCGATGCAAATTATTCAGCCGAATTCGCTGGGGCTTCTCGCACCGATTCCGCCGGAAGCTTTTCCGAGCGCGTCCGAAAGAGCATGGAACCGCATGGTTTGGGATTGGTCGATGCGCGGCGGTGTTCCCCACGCATTTTCGCCCGAGGGCGAAGGGCTGAGATGGCCGTCGGGTCGCGGCATTCTTTTTAACATGCGCCTCTTTGAAGAAGCGGGGCTTCCGCCCGATTTGCCCTTTACATTGCAAGCGTCGGGCGAATGGACATGGGACGCACTGCACAGCGCGGCGCGTCAAATCGCAACCATGCGCGGTCCGGAGTCTGAAATAGTGCCGCTCGCGTTTATGAATTCGCAAGATTTTACGGGGCAGGCGTTGATGTCAAACGATGCGGATTTCACGCGTCTCAACTTCGAAACGGGACAATTTGTTGACGCAACAAACTCGCCCGAATTTTTGCAAACGCTGGAGTGGCTTGTGGAAATGCGCGACGAGGGGCTTGTTATGGATTTATCTCGTGATTTTCGCGTAGAGGATCGCGGCGAGTGGACTACGCGAACCAGGTTTGACGACGAAAACGCGGCTATGTTTGCCTCATCGTTCCATTCTCCCTCCGAGCTTCCGCACAATGAATGGGGATTTGTCACATTTCCCAAGGGGCCGAATGCGACGTCGCACTATACGCCGTCATTTCGCAGTCCCATTTATGTGATCCCATACTTTTTTTCGCCGCAGGAAGTCGAAGATATTATTTTCGCGCTGGGTCAGTGGTATCGCGCAACGGAAACCGATGATATGCCGAGCTGGATGGGTATGGCAAATGAAACATTCGAAAACGCCGACCCGCGCTCCATTAGCGAAACAATGGTAAATTTTACGGAAAACCCCGAGCTTCATCGTATGCTTTCGATAAACATGATGCCGTGGTTGTCGTGGGAGGATTCGTTCAGCTACATCTGGCAACAGTGGGACTGGTACAGTTCCGGCGACTGGTTTGATCCGCAACCGAGCACCCAAAGCGTACAAGAAATAATTGCAGAAACACAATCGGCATGGTATGAGTTCTTAGAGCGAATAAATAATTAAAAGGAGGCTTCACAATGGAAAAGAATTTATTGGGAACGGATGTTTGTGTGCAGGTAGGGATTTTGGTGCATGACATCGAAAAAACCGGCGACGCCTATGCCGCGCTTTTGGGCATGGAGAAACCGGGATGGAGCTGGACGGGAACACGCGAAGAGGCCGAAACCGAATTTCGCGGCGCGCCCAGTGAGGCACGCGCAAAGCTCATGTTCTTCCCCGTAGGCGGAAACATGACAATCGAGCTGATCGAACCGGATTCGCACCCCTCGACCTGGCGCGAGGACCTGAACAAAAACGGCGAAGGCGTACATCATCTCGCATTCGTAGTCAAGGGCATGAAGCAAGTCGTTGCCCGACTCGAGGCCAACTCCATCCCCCTTATCCAAAAAGGCGAATACCCCGGCGGTCGCTACGCATACATGGATTCCAATGCGCAGTTTAAGACTTTGTTGGAGTTGTTGGAGAACGATTAGGGGCAAGGGCAAGTTCTCGGGGGCGCTGCCCTAAAGTTCGTTTTTTTGAAAGGGGGGTGTGGGGGGAAAACTTTTTTTT
>WRHA01000292.1 GCA_009783395.1 Defluviitaleaceae bacterium | reverse complement strand
GTTCCAGTTGCCTCTGCCCATGCCGCGACCGCCACAGCTGCTGCGAGTGCCACATGCGCCTCCGCATCTTCCGCCGCCTTCAAAGCGTTCCCCGCGAAAATCGGGGAATCCGCCGCAACAAGAGCTGCCAAGCGGGCAGGAGGGGGGTAGCAAAGTCATGTTTTAATTCCAACTTCCCATCAGCTCTTTCACCGAGGTTATTTCATTCACCCTATAAACTTCGCTTCCGCAAAATACAAGCCCTTGCGCAACATTTCCCGTAACAGAGTTAATTAACGCGCTTGTTATGCAGTATGGGATTGTTGCTGGGTTGCAAGCGGCAATGCAGTTTCGGCAATTTTGTTTTGTGCCATGCGAAATATTTTGGATAAATTCGTTATTTAAGGCGCGCCCCGGCAAACCGATGGGGCTTTTTATTATGATCGTGTCTTCTTGCTTTGCGTTTACATATGCCAGCTTAAAATTTTCGTGTGCGTCACATTCCTCCGTTGCAACAAAACGAGTACCCACTTGCACACCGGAAAATCCCAGGTTCATATAATGATCCATGTCTTGTCTGTCAAAAATTCCGCCGCCGAAAACTGCAGGGATTTTTTTGTTGTATTTTTCTTCGTAGGCGGAAATATGCGGCAAAATTGCTTCTGCATTGAATTGTGCATTTACTTCTTCTGCCGTAAAGCCCAAATGTCCGCCCGCTTTCGGGCCTTCGACAACAACCATGTCTGCCGTAACGCCGTATTTTTTGTCCCACAATTTTAGAAGGACAGACGCCGCTTTTGCGGAAGAAACAATCGGTGCAATTTTCACCGCCGAACCCTTTACCAATTCGGGCAAATTCATAGGAAGTCCCGCGCCGGAGATAATCAAGTCGACCTTGTTTTCGACACAGCATTTTACATAGTCGGCGTAATGCGTAACGGCACACATGATGTTTACGCCCACGACGCCGCCGAGAGCTTTTTCCCTGGCCTTTTTGATGTGAAATGCCAACGCCTCGAGGTTTGCCTTAAATGGGTTGGCTGAAAAACCGGGGAGGCTGAATCCGATTTGGGCGGCAGAAATAACCCCCACGCCCCCTTCTGCCGCAACCGCGCCCGCAAGCCCCGAAAGGCTTACGCCAACGCCCATTCCGCCTTGCACAATCGGAATGTCGGCGATAAGCCCCGAAATATTTAAAGGTTTGAAATTCACAGAACACCTCTTTTTTATTTTCTTTCGTTTCCGGACAGTTCCTTAATTCACAATATGCGAAACTGCAACAGCATCAAGCCCCAGATGAATTCCAAGCACCGGTCCTATTTTATTGAGGCTTACGGGCAAATCGGGCTTGTCGGCGCGAAGAATATTATAAATATTCGTGGAAAGCGAGTTGCTGCCGATATAATTTATTACAACTTCATGCGCGTGCGGATCGATGCTTCCCAGAAGCTCTTTTAAGATATTTGAGTTGCCCCTAACCATTCCACCGAAAGAAACAACGCCCTCTTTCAGATGCAAAATGGGCTTGATGTTCAAAATATTTGTGGCTCTTTTTACTAAACCGCGCCCGCTTTTACGCAGTGGGCTTAAATCTGCGACCGAGAACTCCACAGAAATTTTTTCGCGTGTTTGTTCAAGCGTGGTTATTACATCGGAGAGAGTCGTGTCTTGTTCTATTAGGCGGACGGCTTTTTTTACAAGCAAATTAAGCCCGCCTGCGATAAGCCTGCTGTCCAAAACCGCGATATTTTCTTTGCCTGCCGATTTTGCGGCGGCATGTGCCGCGCTGTATGTGCCGCTTAGGCGCGACGACATTGTTATGCACAGCACATCGTTGCCGTTTTTTGTTTCTTCCTCAAAACAGCTCAAAAATGCCGCAGGATTCGGCTGCGATGTCGACAAATTTTTCCCGTGCTTAATAAGCTGCTCAAACTCGCCGTTTCCGTCACTGAAAGACTCCAAATACGCTCTGCCGTCAACAATGTAATTCACAGGTATAATTTTGATTCCCAGCGTGCGCGCTTCCGATTCCTTAAAATACGAACAAGAATCCGTAACAATGGTAATCATCAAAACTCACCAATCTTCCTGTACCGCTTGTATCTGTTTTCGGTCAAATTTTGAACGGTGGAATTTTTTTCAAATGTCTTTATTAATTCTTGCTTGACTGTTTCAAAAATTTTTTTATCGGTTTTTATATTTTCGGGAATAATTTTTTCTATTACGCCGAATTTTAATAAATCTTGCGCTGTTAGTTTCAAGCATTCGGCGGCTTCTGTTGCTCGCTTGCCGTCTTTCCAAAGAATGGCCGCACATCCTTCGGGCGAAATAACGGAATACACGGAGTTTTCCAGCATCCAAACCTCGTCTGCAACGGCTAAAGCCAACGCTCCGCCGCTTCCGCCCTCACCGATAATTATTGAAACAATCGGCGTTTTTAGCGTCATCATTTCCATAAGGTTTTCGGCAATGGCTTGGCCCTGTCCGCGCTCTTCCGCGCCAATGCCGCAAAACGCACCCGGAGTATCAACAAAACAAATTACGGGGCGGCGAAATTTTTCGGCAAGTTTCATTTGGCGCAAGGCTTTGCGATAGCCTTCGGGGTGCGCCGAGCCGGAATTTCGTAAACCGCGCTCCTTAACGCTCTTGCCTTTTTCCACGCCGATTACCGTAACAGGAATGTCGCCCAGCCTTCCGATTCCTGAGATAATGGAGCTGTCGTCGGCAAAACGCCTGTCGCCGTGCATTTCTATAAAGCCGCTGATGATATTTTCGATAAAATCAGCGGTAGAAGCGCGACCTTTTGCCCGCGCCTGTGTAACACGTTCGTATGCCGTCATTGCGCGGCCTCCTTTATGTTCGATTTGTGTGCAGTTTTAAAACATATGAGATATATCGCCTGTGTCGGCGGCGGTCAATAACATCGTCAACAAAGCCTTTTTTCAACAAGAACGAAGCCGACTGAAAACCTTCCGGCAATTTTTTTCCCGTGGTTTGCTCAATTACACGCGGGCCGGCAAACCCTATTCTGGCAAACGGCTCTGCGATAATAATATCCGCCTCCATCGCGAAACTTGCAGTTACGCCGCCCATTGTAGGGTCGGTGAGGATGCAAAGATACAAATTTCCCGCGTCGCTGTGAAGTTTTACCGCGCCGGAAATTTTCGCCATCTGCATCAGCGACAAAATGCCTTCTTGCATTCGTGCGCCGCCCGAAACGGTAAACCCAACAACGGGCAAGTTTTTTTCCGTTGCGTATTCAAATAACCGCGTAATTTTTTCGCCCACGACCGTTCCCATGCTGCCCATCATGAAGTAAGGATTCATTACAAAAATCGCGGCGGGATAGCCGTTAATCGTACATTTTCCGCAAACAACCGCTTCTTTTTCTGTGCTTTCAATTTTTGCATTGTTAAGTTTTTTTTCGTAATCGGGAAAGCCGATAATGTTTTTCGACGACATTTCTGCATCAAACTCTTCAAACGAGCCTTTGTCGCAAATAAAATCAAGCCGCCGCCGCACGTTTAATAAAAAATGATAGCGGCAGAAGGGGCAAACATACATAGAATCCGCAAGTTCGCTCGACGATGAGTTTTTTTTGCATTTCAAGCACTCAACGGAAAGTTCTTCGTCAGAATTTTTCGGATTGTAGGCTTTGCGAGAGAACACAGAAAACGTTCCGTGACCCTCCAAAGTGTTTTTCGGTTTTTTAAAAATCATAATTTTGTCATCCGCTGAACGCACAAATTCCTGATGAAATTCGCCGCCCGCGTTCCCTTCTTAGATTTTTCACAACTTCATTTCCTCCAAGACACGTGCAAGCGACGCAGTAGTGTGCAGGCCTGAGTCAAATTCTTCACTCGCCAAAATATCCATTTGCAAATCGGAATTATGCTCTACGCCTTCTATGATCAATTCGCACAGCGCGGCCTTCATTTTTCGAATAGCTTCGTTGCGCGTACGCGCCGCTACGATTAGCTTTCCGACCATCGAATCGTAAAACGGCGGAATGGAATAACCGTGATAAATAGCGGAATCAAAACGAACCCACGGGCCGCCCGGCGCGTGAAGCATCGTGATTTTTCCCGCAGACGGGCGAAAATTCATATAGGGGTTTTCCGCACAAATGCGGCATTCTATTGCGTGTCCGTCAAATTTTATTTCGTCCTGCGAAAAATCTAAAGGAAGATTTGCCGCAATTCGTATTTGCCATTTTACAAGGTCGATGCCTGTGACCATTTCTGTGACGGGGTGTTCGACTTGCAGGCGGGTGTTCATCTCCATAAAATAAAAATTGCTGTCTTTGTCGCAAAGACATTCGATTGTTCCCGCGCCGCGATAATCAACCGCTTGCGATGCCTTTACCGCCATATCAATCATTTTTTTGCGAAGCTCATCGGAAACAAACGGCGACGGGCTTTCTTCAATCAGTTTTTGATTTTTCCTCTGCATAGAACAATCACGTTCGCCCAAGCAGACAACTTTTCCAAAATTATCTGCAAGAACCTGCATTTCAATATGCTTGACTTCCGTCAGATATTTTTCCATGTAAACAGAGCCGTCGTTAAATGCGTTTTCGGCTTCCTGCACAGCAGAGTTGTAGTTTTTCTCCAGTTCATCGGGTGAGCTTATAAGGCGAATGCCCCGCCCTCCGCCTCCTGCACGTGCTTTAATAAGAAGCGGGAAACCGATTCGTTCCGCTTCCTGTTTTGCGTGTTCAACATTTTTAACAAGCTCACAACCCGGAATAATCGGAACGCCCGCAGCGTCCATTGTTTTTCGCGCCATGTCTTTGTCGCCCATCGATGAAATTGTTTCGCTTTTGGGGCCGATAAAAACGATTTTGTTTTCGCCGCAAATTCGCGCGAAATCCGCATTTTCTGCCAAAAATCCATAACCGGGATGAATCGCTTCCGACTTGGAAGTCAACGCCGCCGAAATAATATTGTTAATATTCAAATAGCTGTCTTTGGGCAACGCTTTACCGATACAAAAACTTTCGTCGGCAAGGCTTACATGAAGTGCGTCTTTGTCGGCTTCCGAAAAAACCGCGACCGTCGCAATGCCCATCTCTTTGCACGCACGAATTACACGTACCGCTATTTCGCCGCGATTCGCAATTAAAATTTTCGAGAACATGACCGCTCCTTAAATTTTCACATTTTCAACCAAAGCAAACGATAATTCGCCGGAAGCACACAGAACATCATTTACATAGGCCGCGCTTTTTACAAAATAAAAAATACCCTTTTGCTTCTGTATTTCACTTTTTAATACGATGCAATCGCCGGGAACAACTTTGTTTTTGAATTTTACATTGTTCATGCTTGTGAAAAAGGGCGTGTAATTTTCGCCGTCTTTTACATCAACCAGCAAACACGCCGATTGCGCCATCATTTCGCATAAAATTACACCCGGCACAACAGGGTTTGCCGGAAAGTGACCCTGCAAAAAAAATTCGTCGCCGCGTACTGTGTATTTAGCAACGGAAACACCGTCTTGCAGCTCCGCTTCTTCAATTAAAAGCATGGGGTCGCGATGCGGAAGAATTTTTTTTATTTCATCTTTATTCACAATTTTGTCACTCGCTGAACGCACAAATTCCTGATGAAATTGGTCGCCCGCGTTCCTTTCTTCGATTTTTCACTTCACTGCATCTTGAAAAGAACTTGCCCAAATTCAACAACGTCGCCGTTTTTTATGCAAATGTCAACGATTTTTCCATCCTGTGATGCGGGGACTTCGTTGAAGCATTTCATTGCCTCTATTACGCAAAGCGTGTCACCCGCTTTAACCATGCTGCCGATTGTTACAAACGGCTCGGCTTCGGGTGATGACGCAGAATAAAAAACGCCGACGATTGGTGAAGTTACTTCAGTCATGGAATTAAAATCGATAACTTCATCGGCTTGGATTGCAACGGGCGGGCTTTCAGCGGTTGCCGCAACAGGTTGAATTGTTTGCACGCCACCGCTTGAATAATTTTTTTCAAGCGTAATTTTCATTTCCGCGTCGTTAATTTCTACTTTCGACAATCCATATTCATTTAATACTTTTCCTGCATAGTCTAAATATTCGAAGTCAGTTATTTTCACTTTGCACCTCCGGTTTGTTAAACAGCACGCCTGCGTTGTGTCCGCCGAAACCCAGTGACAGCGACAATGCCTTGTTTATATCGCAGTTGCGTGCCGTGTTTGGAACGTAATCCAAGTCGCAGTCGGGGTCGGGTTCTTTGTAGCCGATTGTGGGGGGGACAACACCCGTTT
>WRHA01000291.1 GCA_009783395.1 Defluviitaleaceae bacterium | reverse complement strand
ACGTATCTGTAATTTGTTACAGCCAAGGAGAATTTATGTACATTGAAGCAAAGCAACTAAAGCCGACCATCGTGTCGGAGGAGAGGTAAGTTTTGTGCGGAAGTGTATTTGCTGCTTCCATGATAAATTCCACCTCTTTAATACTCATCATAGGTATAAATCAAAAAGGAAAACCCCTGTAGCAATTTCTTTGTTACAGGGGTTTCCCTTTTTGATTTTGAATTATGGTGAGTTCCGTAAATATGTAGGTTCAGAATCAACACTGTGCAAGCAGGGGTAAAATCGCCTTTTTATAAAGTTATTACAAAAATCTTGAGTCACAGGAGGTGCAACTATGGAAAACAAGGAAACAATGACAAAGCGCACTTTGGACGAATTAGGGAGAATCGTTATTCCCAAAGAAATCAGAGCAAAACTGGGTTGGAACGAACGGGACACCTTTACGTTCCACTGCACGGAAAACAACACGCTCACGCTGCAACTTGCAGAAAAGCATCAATCCTAAACCCTGCTGCCACCAGCGAAAATTAAAGGCGATTACAAACCCCTGCTTGCACAGTGTTGGTTCTGAACTACCATTTCCCTCACTGTACGCTTAGCGTATCGGGTTGCGCCTGTTGTATCATGTTGATAAAATTACAATATACAAAATTAGCGAATTAGGAGTGCATCAGCATGAAAAAACGGGCATTAATCAGCGTGTCGAACAAAGACGGCGTGCTTGAATTTGCAAGAGGTCTTGCGGCGGCGGGCTATGAAATTGTTTCAACCGGCGGAACATTCGAGGTGCTGAAAACAATCGGCGCGATAAATATTTCCGATGTAACGGGCTTTGCCGAAATTTTGGACGGGCGCGTTAAAACGTTGCATCCTGCGATTCACGGCGGGCTTTTGGCCGTGCGCGATAATCCCGCACATATGGAAACCCTAAAAGCGCACGGAATTAACACCATCGACATTGTTGCGGTGAATTTGTATCCGTTTAAGGCGACGATTTCGAAGCAGGGCGTTTCCGAAGAAGAGGTTATCGAAAATATCGACATCGGCGGGCCGTCGATGATTCGTTCTGCCGCAAAAAATCAAGCGTCGGTGGCTGTTGTTGTTGACCCGGCGGACTATGTAAGGGTTTTGGCGGAAATTGAAGCGGGCGGCGTCTCACGGGAGACGAAAAAGGCTTTGGCGGCGAAAGCTTTTCGCCACACAGCCGCCTATGACGCGCTGATTGCCGCGCATTTTACAAAAGATGCATATCCTGAAAAGCTGACGCTGACATACGAGTTGCAACAGCCGCTTCGTTACGGCGAAAATCCGCACCAAGGCGCGGCACTGTATGCCGAGCCGGTTTGTCGCGCCGATTCGATTGTTTCGGCAAAAAAGTTGCACGGCAAGGAACTTTCATATTGCAATCTCGCTGATGCAGACGCCGCTCTTGCCTGCGTTCGCGAATTTTCCATGCCTGCCGCCGTCGCCGTTAAGCATCAAAATCCGTGCGGCGTTGGTATTGGCGAAACAATCGGCGAGGCGTATGCGCGGGCATTCGAAGCCGACCCCGTTTCTATTTTCGGAGGGATTATCGCGCTTAATCGCGAGGTGTGCAAAAAAGCCGCCGAAAAAATGAGCGAAATTTTTCTCGAGGTAATTATCGCGCCGTCGTATTCCGACGCCGCACTTGAAATTTTAATGAAGAAAAAAAATCTGCGACTTCTTACCGTTTCGGAAAAATTTCCGGTTTCGGATGACGCGGAACAAAAATTCTCCGCAGTGTCCGGCGGGCTTCTTATCCAGGAGGCCGACAAAAAGGGCTTCGACGATGTAACCTTGACCTTCCCGACAAAAAGAAAGCCCACCGAAGCCGAGCTAAAAACAGCCCGCTTCGCATGGACATGCGTAAAGCACATAAAATCTAACGGCATCTTGCTTGCTCGCGACAACATGACCGTCGGCATCGGCCCCGGTCAAACAAACCGTGTTGGGGCGGCAAAAATCGCGATCGGCGACGCAGGCGACCGCGCACACGGGGCGGTTCTCGCATCCGACGCATTCTTTCCCATGCCGGATACCGTCGAGCTTGCCGCATCATACGGCATCGAGGTTATAATCCAGCCCGGCGGCTCCATCAAAGACCAAGACTCCATCGACGCATGTGATAAACACGGCATTGCAATGATTTTTACCGGAATGCGTCACTTTAAGCACTGAAAACTTAGTTTCGTATAATCCGCAAATCCTCCGATGTAATATCACGAACGAGGGGATTTACGGTACGGTTTACAAGCTCCAGTATCTCCGCTTCGCTTGGGTATTCGTACCAATAAGGTTCGCCGCCGGAGCGTGCAATCGGCAAAGTATATTGGTGCAAGGATTCACCGTTTACCCGGCGAGCTTGATTTGCAAACCAAGCCAGCTCGCCGGGTGATAAATTTGAATCTACATAGGTATCAAAAATGTCAAAGAATTCGGGAAGTCTCAAAATTGACGCCGGGGTTAGGAGTTCCTCCATCACGGCGTTTAACACCTGCTGTTGATGCTCGATGCGCTGAAAATCGGTTATGGTATTTCGGCCGAAATTTCCCCTGCGGTATCTGGCAAAGTGCAGAGAATTATGCCCGTCAAGCATTTGCATACCCGCCGGAATATTTATATGGAGGTTGTCCAAGGGGTCGTCGTAACGCATGTGGAAGGGTACATAAATTTCCACGCCGCCGATAGCATCAACCATACGAATAAACGCGTCGTAATCTATACATATATAAAAATCCGGTCTGAATCCCACCAAAGTTTGAACTTCCATTTTCATACGTGACACGCCGCCATCATGTCCCCTGCCGCCCAAGCGACCGACATTGTATGCGGCAACAATTTTTTGGTTATTACGTTCGAAGGCGACACGGGTGTCACGAGGAATGCTGATTATATATCCGTTTCCCGTATTATAATCATACGCACCAACCATAATCGTATTGGCATTAAGCCCGTTTGTCAGCCCAAATATTAAGAAGGTAAAAAACATGGGCGTCCTGTCCTCATATTGTTGCAACAGAGGCGGGGGTATTTCTGCCTCCGAGTTTTCCTCCAAATCACTGCCCGAATCGGCGTTTTCGGACGAGCTGTTTTGTAAAAATGGATCATCATCCCACATATGCGTCACGGGTATATTGGGGACTTCGGGCGGCCGGATGGTTCGTCCGAAAGCAAACACAAACACTCCGCCGGCAATTATCAATATAGCGGCGAGAGATATTGCGGCGGATATGAGAAATGGTTTTATTGAAATTTTTTGTTTGAGAGCAAAATTTTTGAACATATAATCTCCTATGTGCTTCGAAATCCTTCACATATTATAACATATAAATCGCATGTACAAAATTTGCCCAAATACCCCTGCTGTGATATAAAATTTTCACGAAAGGGGGATTCTCATGCAACAGGCACTCATGGAGTATAAATGCCCGAACTGCTCGGGCGCGGTACAATTTGATCCGAGCTCGCAACAAATGAACTGTCCGTATTGTGATTCGGAGTTTTGTCCGCAGGCCTTGAAGGAGCGGGACGACGGGCTTGCAAGCGAGTCGGATGCGGTCGAATGGGCGAGCCACGATGATTCGGAATGGATAGAGGGCGAAGAGGAAGGAATGCGCCTGTATTCGTGCAATTCCTGCGCGGGCGAAATTATCGCGGAGGAAAGCACGGCGGCGACGCATTGCCCGTATTGCGACAATCCCGTTATCATGATGGGTCAATTGTCGGGCAGCGCGAAACCGGACTTGATTATACCGTTTAAGCTCGACAAAAAAGCCGCCATTGAGGCGTTGCAAAAGCATCTGAGCGGAAAAAAACTATTGCCAAAGTGCTTCAAAACGACGAAGCATTTGGCAGAAATAAAGGGCTTGTATGTACCGTTTTGGCTGTTCGACGCGGACGTTGATGCCAATATGCGTTACAAAACAACGAGTGTTCGAACCTGGAGCGACTCGCGATTTATTTACACGGAAACGCGGCATTTTAACGTGGTTCGGCAAGGCGAAATGGCGTTTGACAAAGTGCCTGTGGATGCGTCTGCTAAACTTGCGGCGGATTTAATGGAGTCGATTGAGCCATTTGATGCGTCAACCGCACTGGATTTTCAAACCGCGTATCTTGCAGGATATTTGGCGGATAAATTCGATTATTGCGAAAAACATTGCATCGACCGCGCAAACGAACGTATCCGCGCAAGCACCGAGGACGCATTTCGCAAAACCGTTACGGGCTACGCGACCGTTACGCCGGAATATCGCGGCGTGTATTTAAGAAAAAGCGAGGTAAAATACGCGCTTCTGCCTGTGTGGGTTTTAAATACAACGTGGCGCGGCGAAAACTATCTTTTTGCAATGAACGGGCAAACCGGAAAGTTCGTGGGCGATTTGCCGACGGATTGGGGCGCGTTTTGGAAATGGTGTGCCGTGCTTACATTTATAATAGCGATTGTGTTGTACGCGCTTAGATGGGTGGTTATTTTATGATGGAATTTATTCTTGCAGAGTTGATAATTTTCGGCATTTGTATCGGTATCGGCGCGGCGATTTCGGGCGCGATAATGGTTGCTGTGCGAAGCAAATTAAAGTCCGTAAAAACCGAGCGCACCGCCTGCAACTACACACGCGGCGGCTCTTTCCGCACAACAAATCAAAAGGACACTTTTTTGTACAATAACATCGTACGCATCCCAAGGCCGCAGAATAATTCCGGAGGCAGGCGCGGCGGCGGAATGCGACGACGTTAGGGCGGCGCATTCTAAGGACTCGGCGAAAACACCGACGAGCCGGGCTCGAGCGAAACCACAAGAACAAGAGTAGACGTTGGGCTGAGGTGAATTGTAAGCTGAAGCGAAGCGGGGTTTTTTCGCGTTCCCGACGCAAAAGAAGTATCAAACGGGATATTGCCGGCGACCAATATACCCGTGATACAATTGAATTCGAAAAGCGAAATGGGGTCGTTGTTAAGCACTTTCCGAAGCAATGCCCCCGAAAGCAAGCCGGATATATGCGAATCAAACATATGAAAATTCCTTTTGCGGGCCATGAAAGTCCATCCGGCTTCAAGACGTAACGTCACTTAGGAACTGTCCGGACAGTTCCTTACCGCCAAATGTCCACGCCGTCCAATGCACGCTTGGCGTGCTTTTTTTAGTATTATATGCTCGGCGATTATTTTTGTAACAGCCCCGATTTCGCGTTGACTTTGATACAATGAAAATGCTATGATTTGTTGCAGAAAATTTATATTTTGTGCAGGGTAATATCTAATTGCAATCGTTAGGCGGTGACAAACGTGATTCAACAAATGAAACATGAAGTAACGGCAAATGTTTTGCTCCATTCAGAAGCGGCGACGGCTGTTTGGAGCGATTTTATGAGTCGCTAAGTTAGACTGGCAATAGTCGTTGTCTGCTTCTTTTATTGCGGAAAATAACAATAAAAGGAGATTGACAATGAGTTCCATAAAAATATACATTGCAGAAATGCGTAATTTCTTAACCCTTTGGCTTGGGCAGTCCGTGTCCTCACTAGGCACGACTATGACAGGATTTGCCATATCAATATGGGCATTTGAACAAACTGGAAGCGCACTCGTGCTTTCTGTTTCTGCTCTACTTGTTATGTTGCCCCGAATGTTAATGGGTGTTTTTGTAAGCCCTTTTGTAGACCGAAACAACAAAAAACGCATTATGATTTATGCCGACATAGGTACAGGCGTATGCACATTTGTACTGTTCTTGCTTTTGCGGTTTGATGCGTTAGAAATATGGCATATTTTTGGTATTAACCTCATCACAAGCATTTTGGGGAGTTTTCAAACCCTTGCAAATAATGTCGTTGTGAGTGCGATTATCCCCAAAAAGCATTATGTTAGGGCGACTGGCTTGCAGTCGTTTTCAAGCGGCATGGTGGAAGTTATCGCTCCTGCTTTGGCTGCTGTACTACTTGGATTTATTGGCATCGTGGGCGTTATAGCCGTTGATTTAATGACAATGGCTTTTGCTTGTCTGTCGCTTGCGTTTTTCGTAAAAATCCCTACATTGCGTTTAGAGAGCAAGAGTGATAAGCTAAAATTTAACGCTAGAAATTATCTAAACGATTTGAGTAGCGGCTTTAAGGTAGTTAAGGCTTCGGCACTTTTATACAGACTGATGTTATTCATGGCTGTACTTAATTTCATAACGAGCATGGCCGCTTATGGCTTGCTTGCACCTATGGTTTT
>WRHA01000290.1 GCA_009783395.1 Defluviitaleaceae bacterium | reverse complement strand
CCTTCAACGCCTTCGACGCCTTCGAAATGCGTGTCGTAGATGTGCTGAATAAGCGTGCGCCCGTTTTTCAGGCGGAAATCGTATGCAAGCCGATGGAAATACAGCAAAACTTCCTGTGGGCATGTATCGAGGTTTTCGTACAAATCGCGCATGTGTGGCGGATATTGTGCGGTGTAGCCGGTGCCTTTTCGCGTGCGATCGACTCCGATTGCCTTATGGTCGGCGCGGTGATATGTTCCCCACGGCGTGTATTCATAGCCGTCGGGGCTGGGGCCGTAATGGTGATGAACGTAAACCATCCAGCAAATTCCGAGCGGAGCGTTGTATTTTTCATAAACGTGACGAGACTCTAAAAGCATCCGGGAAATCGCCGAACGGGTTTCTCCGCCTGAATTTGCAAAGGTCAGCCCAACCCACTCATCCGTGATATCTTTTGCCGTAATTGTCGGCTCCCACGCCATGCGTCCGAAAGCATACAAATTAGCCTGAGCAAGCAAATGCCCGCACCAGTTTTCATCGTCGCCCGTGTTTGCAACGGCAACAATCGCCTCGACTTCGCGCCCGATTAAATCACGCGTCGAACGCTCTTCGTTAAACGGCGTGTCTAAAATTTCCTCCCACTGCACCGCCCACGCATACAAATCCTTTTGCTGGCCGGTGTATTCCTGCGAAATTTGAAATTCCAACGCCTCGCGAGTGTGCTTTAATGCGCCGAGAAGCGGTGAATTCGGCTCGCGAACCTGAAAATCCGACGGCCCGTGCTTAACTTGCAAAATTACATTATCGTCAAATTTGCCGTCGAGCGGGAAAAAAGTATCGTATGCGGCCTTTGGGCGATCGGTTGTGGTGTCGCGCCAGTCCTGCATACAATTATAAATAAAGCAACGCCAGTAAAGCGTGCCGTTATGCGGTTTTAGGGCTTTTGCAATAACATTCGCGCCGATGTCCTGTGTATGCCCAAAGGCGTTCGGCCCGCTTTGGAATTCCGAATCCGCTTTTACCAAAAACCCTGCCAAATCGGGGATTTTTTTGTACACACGATCGGCGGCCTCTTGCCAAAATATTGCAACTTTTTCACACGCAGGGTCGGAAGTTTCGAGCCCGCCGAGCCACACCGGCGAATCAAAATGCACAGAAATAATCAGACGAATCCCAAATGGACGAAAAACATCCGCGACTTTAACCAAATCGGTAAGCCCTTCGTCGGTCAGAAGTTTTGCCGTCAAAAGGCGTACATTTACGTTATTCACAGAAATTTGATTTATGCCGACGCTTGCCAAAAGCCGAGCGTAATCGCGAAGCCGCGGCAAATCATATCCGATTTTTCCATCGCGCCAGAAAAGCGAATTTCCTGCATATCCGCGCTCAACAGAGCCGTCGCCGTTATCCCAGTGATTAAGCACGCGCATGGAAACAGCGGGCTTTTGCGCAAGCGACCACCCCTCCAAAGCCTCGCCGCGCCCAATCCGCGCAAGCAACGCATAAACACCGTAAAGCAAGCCGCTTTCGCACCCTCCGGAAATGTCCGCACCATCGGCACGACCTTTTATATCAAACCCCTCCAAAGGCAACGCCTTATTTATTTCAAAAGAAACCCGCACCCCTTCCTTCCCATACATCCGCAAGCCCCAATCAAGCTCCTCCTCAGCAAAAAACCCTCTATTCCCACCGTGCGCTTGGCGCACCACCAAAAAATCGCCCACGGGTTGTAGCCATGCGCGATATGAAAAATTATCCATAAAATCCACCGCCTTATGTATGATAGAGCGAGTTTAAACTTGACACACTCAAGCAAACATAGCTAGAATCAAGAAACTTTGTAATTACTAAAGGCGGTGCAAAATGGATTTGGAAATTTTCAACAACTCAATGCCATGGATAGATTATTTCCGACACAGAATAAGCACACCCGAGTGGCTCATCGAGTACCGAACAACAAGCAACATAGATTTAACGTACATCATCGCGGGACAAGCCGTTTACACGGTAAACCGACAAAAAATTTACGCATCGGAGGGCGACTTGCTTTGTATTCCGCGAGGTTCGGAACGTTCTGCAGTAAGCAATGATCCCGCAAAATTCGAATGTTTTGCAACAAATTTTAATCTGGTCGCTCAGTCGGGCGAGAATGTTCCCGTACCTTTGCCGCTTCACTCGCACGTTGGCATACACAATGATTTAATTTCGCATTATCGCAAATTGAGCGAAGATTTTTTGGCGAGAAGCCCGGGATATATAATGCGTTCGCGGGCGCGGCTTATGCTTGTTTTGCAACGCTTTATGGAGATGCTTGTGTATGAGATTGATACGCATCGCTTCGACCCGCGTGTAAAACAGGCCATTCGATTTGTAACCGAACATTACGCCGAGCATCTGAAAATCTCCGAGGTTGCCGCTGCTGTTTCGCTAAACCCGGTTTACTTCGGCACTCTTTTCCGCCGCGAAACCCGCATGACTTTTCGCGATTACTTAAACACAATTCGAATAAATCAAGCCGAGGATATGCTGCGCGCAGGCAAATGGAACGTAACCGAGGTTGCCGCACATTGCGGATTTTCGGACGTTTTTTATTTCAGCCGCCTGTTTAAAAAATACAAAGGCATCCCGCCTTCTTCGGTGCAGGGTTAAGCGAACGAAAAAAATTAAAAATTGTGGTGAAAATCCTCCGGGTTCGGGCCGGTGCGATGATCTTGGTTCAGTGCGTCGATTGCGGCAACTTCCGCGGGTGTTAGCTCGAAGTCGAAGATGTCGATGTTTTCTTGGATACGAGCGGGCGTGGAGGATTTCGGAATTGCCACAATGCCGAGGTCGATGTTCCAACGCAGGATTATTTGCGCGGGCGTTTTGCCGTATTTTTTTGCAAGGGAAACGAGGGTTTCGTTTGCAAAAAGTTGCTCTTTGAAGGAGAAATCCTTTCCGCCGCCGAGAGGGCTCCAGCTTTGCGGTGCGATTGTTTCGGCTTTGCACAGCTCAAGTAGCGGCTTTTGTGTAAGGCGAGGGTGCAGTTCGATTTGATTCATCGCGGGGACGACGCTCCATTGTTTTTTTATTTCGGCGATATGGCGCGGCTCGAAATTTGATATGCCGATCGCCTTTGCGCGACCGCTCTTAAAGTGCTTTTCCATTGCAAGCCACGAATTTACATATGTTTCCGGCACAGGCCAGTGCATCAAATAAAGGTCAACATAGTCGAGCCCAAGCCTTTTGAGGCTTTCTTCAAGCTCGGTTTCGGCACGGCCTTCGCGTTGTCCCGTGTTTGACAGCTTCGTTGTAACAAAAAGCTCGTCGCGTGGAATTCCGCTTTCGCGAATCGCCGCGCCGACGAGCTCTTCATTGTCATATGCCGAAGCGGTGTCGATGCTTCGATATCCGGCTTCAAGTGCGGCGTGAATCGTTGATGTATCGCTGATTTTAAATACACCGAAACCCAGCATCGGCATTTTAGCCCCCGTGTTTAATGTTATGTTTTTCATGTAAAATCTCCTCGTCCGAAAAATGTATTTGAATTCATTATCGGCGATTTACATGCGATTTGCAAATCGGTGCGGGTAGTGACACTACCCGCACCGATTTTGCATTTTTGCTGAACGTTATCTGAGCGTTAGGCCGAACCGCACTCACGCGTAAGTGCGGACCATGTTATAGGGCCGACAGCACCCGCCACCGTTAAGACAGAACTAAACTTGCGGCACCTTCAAAATCATCGGCAAAATTCCACTCCACCTTGATGGAATTCGGAGAAAAAATATATACGGCCGACACAAAAACTTGAACCATTTGCGCGGTAAGGCAAGGCGCATCAGCAAAGTCCTTAAACTCAAACTGATTTTTATTGCCGAGGCTTGACCGCTCAAGCCGTTGCTTGTTTTCCTCAATCCGACTGATGAAGCCCAAAATTTTTTGCTCCACACGCTCTTTCTCGACAAGAAACAGCTCTTTAGAAATTTTGCCGTCCCTATAATTTTCGTAAAGCCGGATCTTTAATTGCTTCAATTTGTCGACAGAAATCTTAAATGCGGAAATTTCTTTCCGGATTTTTTTCACGGCTTCGGCGGCATAGCTCTTTAGCTCTGAATTTACAGAGTTTTGGCATAATACCGTTTCCGCTTGCTTTTTTATGGCATACAGCACGGTTTCGTGTAATTCGGATTCAAGCAACCTCTCCCTTGAACACCCGCAGTTTGCAAAACTATTTGAAATGCAAACGAAGTACGCGCATTGCGTTTTTGGCTCACGTCTGCTAAAAGCTCGTTTGCAATGCCCGCAAATAATCTTGCCGGAAAGCAAATATCCTTGCTTCTTTCTTTGGGCACTACTTTTTTTCCCAAAGCGCGCTTGCGCCATGCTAAAGATTTCTTTATCCACAATCGCGTCGTGGTTATCCCGCAGGATAATCCATTGCTCTCGCGGTAAGGGTATTTTCTTCGCGCTTCCGACTTTAGCCACTGTGGTTCGCCTCGCGGTATAAGTGCCTTCGTATGTTTCATCCCGAAGCATCGATGCGATGGATTCCTGCGTCCAAAACCCGCTGCCCCTTGAGGTGCATTTGTACCCGATATTTTTTAAATGCACCGAGCGAGTCGGTATTTGCTCTTCATTAAATAGGGAAGCGATAGCTGTTGTGCCAATCCCCGACGTGAACAATGCAAAAATCCGCCGAACATTAACAGCTGCAACCGGGTCAATAATTAATTCGCGCTCTTTGCTGATCGAATACCCATAAGGCGGGCAACCCCACATAAGCTCGCCTTTTTCCATTTTGGCATATTTGGCGGATTTAACCTTTTTGGATATATCCTTGCTGTACATCTCATTTAGCAAGTTTTTAAAAGTTACATCAAGGCTTCCAGCCGAGCGGGGCTGTTTTTGACTGTCGAAACGGTCGTTTACGGAGATAAATCGAACCCCCGGTAATGGGAAAATTTGCTCGAGATAATCGCCGACTTCTATGTAATTTCGGCCAAACCTTGAAAAATCTTTGACAATAATGCAATTTACCCCGCCACTGCGCACCAAATCCAATAACTCTTTAACAGCCGGGCGATTAAAATCCGTCCCCGACCACCCATCGTCAACAAACTCAATTATTTTACATTGGTGAAATTCCGCATGGCTTGCCAAAAAATCATAAATCAAGTCCCGTTGCCCCGAAATACTCTCGCTTTCGCCAATCCCATCATCTGCGGACAATCGAAGGTATATGGCGATTGCAGATACCGACCTCTTCGCGGCCAAAATTCCTTCCTCGTAAATCTGCTTTCTGGCAGCCCTTATTTCCGTAACCGCATCAAAAATTTCGTGATCAATAATTGCGGGTTTAGCGATATATGCGGGGTTTTCGGTTATACGCTTCACCACCGACTTATACCAAAGTTTAGCAGTCTTGTATTTTTCGCTTTTCAACAGTCCCTTTTCATACAAATATCTCTTGGGCGGAAAAACCCCCTCGCTGTTAAGTTTCGCCGCAATCGCGTAGTCGCTGTATCCGCCGACAACCATCGAGAATATTCGACGCACAACCCCAGCGGAAACGGAGTCAACTGCCAAGCGTTTATTTTCAACAACGTACCCATATGGTGCAATTGTGCCGCAAAACTCACCTTTTTTCCTTTTCATTTGAAACTTGGAGCGCAATTTTTTTGAAATATCTTTTGCATAAGCCTCGTTTATGAGATTTTTAAGGGGAATAATCAGCCCGTCGTCGGGATATTGGCTGTCATAATCGTCACCCACGGAAATGAAGCGCACACCCATTTGGGGAAATACATGCTCGAGAAAATGTCCTGTTTCGATATGGTTGCGACCAAAGCGCGATAAATCCTTAACAACAACGCAATTTATGGTGTTTGCACGAATATCTGCAAGCATTTGGTTAAAGCCGGGTCTGTCAAAGTTTGTTCCCGATTGATTGATGTCTTTATACTCGGCCGTGACAACAATATCCGCAAACGCAGATACATGGCGGCGCAACAATTCAACCTGCGTCCCAATGGAATCGCTTTGCTTTTTTCGCAAATCCTCAACAGACAGGCGCGCATAAAGACCTGCCCGAAATAGTTTTGGGGCTATGACTGCAGTCTCGGCTCTCCTGCTTTTTCGGGCCATGGTTAAACCCGTTTGTATGCGTCGGCGCACGTAAAAGTAATATCTATGACGCCGTCGCCACCGACACTTATTTTTTTAATGAGCGAAACAACCAACTTGCGACTTAGCTCTGTAATGTTGCGCTCCCTAAACTC
>WRHA01000289.1 GCA_009783395.1 Defluviitaleaceae bacterium | reverse complement strand
CGCCCGCCGGCACGTATGCGATTTTCCCTTCAATTGTAGCGCGGGTGGTAAGCTCGCGGCCGTCGGGAAAAACGGCGGCGATAACGCAAACAAAACGTGCGGACCGATTATCCGCATTTTCAAGCATCTCCAAAATCCGCGCATTTCTTACGCTGTACGGCGTGTCTTCCCCCAAAAAAATCGCGGACTGCACACCCGGGTCGCCATCCAAAGCATCTATGCACAAGCCGGAATCGTCGGCACAAACTATGCGGGGGTTTTCGGTAAGACACTGCGCAACGGTTCGCGCCTTGATAAGCGCGTTTTCTTCGAAGGTCGCGCCTGTTTCGTCCGGAACGCAAACCAAGCCCAAATCGGAAAGCGTCAAGAGTTCGACGCCTTCCAATCGAGCCATTTCTCGAAGTTCGATTATTTTGTTCGGATTATTCGTAGCAAAAACACAAGTCATCGCGGCTACTGCGGCTCAATTAAACCGTACTCGCCGTCGTTGCGCTTGTAAACTACATTTATTTCGTCTGTCCAACTGTTGCGGAAAACGTAGAACCCGTGGTTAAGCAGCTCCATTTCCATAACGGCCTCTTGCGCATCCATTGGCTTTAGGGCGAATTTCTTTGTGCGAGTGATGATGATTTCGTTTTCGGTTGTTTCGTTTGCGTCCGGTTCGGGAGTGCCGAGGAAGGTGAGTTCGTCGGTTGCCGCGACGCCGCGACGACGACGGTCACGCAGGCGGGATTTATATTTCACTACTTGTTTTTCCAAAATATCAACGGCTTGGTCGATACAGCTTGAAACGTCGGTGTCTGTCACCTCGGCGCGCAGAACGCGCTTGTGGAGCGGCACGGAAACCTCCATTTTTGTAAGATGCTTGTTTTCGCTGAAAGTCACATAAACCTCGGCATTATCCGGCAAGAGTTTTTCAAGCCGCCCGAGTTTTCGCGTTGCGCGATCTTTGATTCCTTCGGTAACGCTCATGTTCTTTCCCGTGAATACATAACGCATTGTAAACCTCCTATACTCTGTGGTCGGACGAGTATAACATACTTTTGGACAAGCGCGTAAATTTTTTTATTTCTCACCTTTTCTCCCAAGCCTCATATGATGGCATTAGAAGTGTACAATCCCTTCTGATAATTTTATGTAAATAGGAGGTTTTACCATGGGAGAATCTAAAAGATGTTGCCTTTTTGACAGCATGATAAGGCATATCGGTCAAACCGTAACGATTTTCACAAAAAGCGGCGGCCTTTCCGGTAACGGATTCAGCGGCGTTCTTCTTTCCGCAGACTGCGATTGCATTCGCCTTCTTGCAGACATTGGCGCACCACCGGCTTGCCCGATCGGCAGCTCTTGCACAAATGATTTCGGTCCGATGGGCTCGATTAACGACGAGGGCGGCTTCTGGGGCAATCCCCTTGGCGCAGTTGTAGTTATCCCCACATGCGCAGTCGTTGCCTTTGCACACCACGCAATCTAAGCACGCAAGCACGCCAAGCGTGCAGTGGACACCGTTGGCATCCGGCAGGAGGCGGGCATTACGTCTCGAAGCCGGATGCGATTTCTCGGATTTTTAAAAATCGGTGCGGGTAGTGTGGCTACCCGCACCGATTTTAATTTTTTGCATTTGGAGGCGGCCTGTAGTATAATGCAAGTAAATTTCTTGGCATCCCGCCCTGAATTTAGGTGATGACAATGCAAGCGGCACAATCGGCAAAATTAAAGCGCGGAAACTTTAAGCAAACCGGCTCGAGTCCCGGCTCAAATCCGATAAATAAAAGAAATGTGATAATTGCGGCTATTGTTTTGCTCTTGCTTTTGTTGGCCATATCTGTTGTGTTTTGGCGTGCAGATGACGGTTCCATGCTTGTAGTTGCAACCGGCGAAGCCACAGCGGTTATGACGACAAAGCCGATGGTGCGAGATGGCGTTTGGAGTGCGGAGCGTCCGCTGGATGAGCTGTACTTCCCTGTCGGGCTGGCTTTGTGGGGCGACGATTTGGTGGTTGCCGACTCGATGGCCGACCGCGTACAGGTGCTGGACGGTTATAGAAATTATCGCATAGGTATGCCCGGTCAGTTTGGCTTTGCGTATATGGATTCCGGCGCGCTCGTAGACGGTTTTAGAGAAAATGCCATGTTCCGAAAGCCAACCGGTGTTTTCGTTTGCAGCAACGGGCATATCATCGTCGCAGACACAGGAAACCATGTAATACGCAGGATAGACGAAGAGTTTGTGATAACAATCGCCGGAAACGGCATTAGCGGATACCAAAACGGACGCGAGGGCGAAGTGCAATTTGATTCCCCGCGTGCGGCTGTTATGGATGCAAACGGATATATTTTTGTAGCAGACACAATGAATCATGTTATCCGTCGCATCGACCATGACGGCAATGTAATTACTTTTGCAGGGTCAGCTCTCGAAAGCGGGTACAGAAACGGCGGATTAAACGAAGCACGCTTTTTTGAACCCGCCGGTCTTTATATAAATGAAGGGATGCTGTACGTAGCCGATTCCGCTAACCATGCGATTCGAGTGATTGATATTGCCGAAGGAACCGTTGGCACAATTGCAGGCAATCCCGGGGAGATTGATCCGCGCACGGGTTATCCCGCCGGGGACTATATAGATGGAAGAAACACCGACGCCCGATTCAACTTTCCGCGTGACATCGCGATGCTTCCCGACGGAGCTGTTTTAGTCGCGGACAGCCTGAATCACGCAGTTAGGGTAATAAGGGGCGAATACACTTTAACGCTGGTTGGCAACGGCCAGTCGGATCCGTTTTATTATTCGGTCGAAAACCTTGGACTAACAAGACCCGAAGGCATAGCAACCGACGGAGAATATTTGCATATTTCGGACACTATGAACAATCGCATCGTGTCTGTTCCGCTAACCGAAAGAATATTGGAGGGGCGACCGTCCCGTCATCAAATGTTGGTGGATACGGAGCTTACAATAGGTTCGCGCTTTGCTTTTGTCGGCGACATCCGTGTTTTTATCGGAAACCAAAGGGTTGATATGGGCAGGGTGCAACCGTGGAATACGGCGGATAATATCTTTGTCCCGATAAGGCCGCTCTTTGAAGCCCTTGGCGCAACGGTGATTTTAGACGAACACACAAATGTACTGTCGATAGCCTTTGAGGAACAAGTTACCCTGCTTAATTTAGATCAGGATTACTTTATTTTAAGGGGTGTAATGGTAACAACTTTTGATGAAATTGTCCGCCTGTTCCCCCACAGAATTGAATGGTTTCCCGAAATGAGCCTGATCGCAATTAGTATTCCTACTGATTTAATGTATTAAGGAAGTGGGATGAGGTGACGTTATGTATTCAAGGTTGAAATACTTGATACCTGTTTTGCTTCTCGCATCTTTCGCCCTGATACAGTTCTTTGACGCATTTCCGATGATTGACAACCTTGTTTATGACAACATTATGATTTCCGAGCAAAGGCCGATGGAAAACATCATTATTGTTGGCATAGACGAGCGCAGTATAAACGAAATCGGAGTATGGCCATGGCCCAGGTTTTTTATGGCCGAGGCGATTGACATACTTACCGAGCTTGAAGTTGCGGCAATCGGTATAAATGTGCTGTATGATCAACACGGGCTGAATGAAGAACATGATCAAGCCCTGATTGATGCGGCGTCGAGGACGGATAGGTTGGTTCTTGGCGGAATGGGTATTTTCAGCGATACCCCACATGCCGATATGCTCTACGCCGAAGATTATGTAATGCCTTTTGAGGAATTAAACAGGGTTACAAATGTAGGTTTTTTAAATCTGTATCCCGACGCGTCGGACGCCGTATTGCGACGCGCCCTTACTGTCTTTCGTTTTGGCGATGTTACAATGTATTCATTGCCGTTTGAGGTATACAGAACCTACGCTCTTGCAATGGGTCGCGAACCCAATATGAACATTCCCTTCGATAGATACGGGCAGTTTCCGGTTCAGTTTGTTGGCGGGCCGGGAAGTTTTAATACACTCTCCTTTTGGGGGGTTTTGAACGGATATTACAATCCGGAATTATTCAGAGACGCGATAGTCCTCATCGGGCCCTATACACATGGTGTGGGTACAGGGAATCACATGACACCGTTTGAACGCGGCTCTGCCACATTCGGCATCGAACTTTATGCAAACATTGTCCAAAATTTAATACAAGAAACGTTTAAAAGTTTTGCGCCGCAATGGCTTAACCTTGCATTGTTGCTGGCAGTCGGGCTTATCGGTATCGTTATTCAGGCTAAATTTAAGCCGATACCGGGGCTTATACTTACAGCAACTTTGATTATCCTGCAATTGGTGGGAGCAAGACTTTTCTTTGACATTGCCGATACAATTATAATGGTCGGCAACGGTATTTTGTTTTTGATTTTTGCCTATGTCTTTAACCTTGCGATAGGATTCTTGGCGGCACAAAATGAAAAACAGCATGTGCAAGCGGCGTTTGGTCGCTTTGTTGCCCCGGAGGTTGTTAAGGAGATAATGTCGGGCGGTTTAGACATACAGCTTGGCGGGGTTGTTAAAGAAATTTCTGTGGTGTTTGTTGATATACGCGGGTTTACATCCTTCTCCGAGGCTAATCCGCCGGAAAAAGTCGTCGAAATGGTCAACACTTATTTAGGGCTTACAAGCAAGTCCATTCAAGATAACAGCGGCACCATAGATAAATACATCGGCGATGCAACCATGGCACTTTTTAATGCCCCCAACGATGTGCCGGACCATGCATTATGTGCAGTAAAAGCGGCCTGGGATATGAAAAAAGGCGCGACAGCACTACGCGACATGATGCTTGAAAATTTTGGCGTAGATTTGCAGTTTGGGGTTGGAATAAATACCGGCAAAGCAGTTGTCGGCAATATGGGTTCCGAGTTTCGCATGGACTATACAGCCATTGGCGATACGGTTAACACAGCGGCGCGCTTGGAATCAAATTCGGTAAAGGGCCAGATAATAATATCGGATGCTACCTACCAACAGGTCAAAGACCATGTAGATGTTGCGGATTTAGGTGTTATGCAATTAAAGAACAAGGCTGAAGGCATACAAGTTTACAGCCTGGAGGGGGTTCGTGGTTATGTATAAAAAACTAATCACATGTATTGTTATAATTGCATTGTTAATGTATCCTCTTTCGGCGTTTGCGGGGGCAGTGGTCAGTGATGTTGGAGAAAGCCCTCGTGTAACAGCCATGCGCGGTAACGTGCAAATTTTTAAAGCCGGCGGACACAGCCCGGCTACGGTGTATGTCGGCATGATAATTGCCGATGGCGATGAAATTATTACGGGTACAGATTCATCCGTAACTATAAATTATTTCGGGCAGCAAATTGTTACCGGCGAGCTTACGCGCATTTCGGTTAATTCTATTTGGCAGCGGCATGGAAGGGGTCACTCATCTGTAAGCCTTGTTGAAGGAATGATCAAAGTACGTGTAGACATTCAATTGGATAACAATTCAAGAAACTCTGTGCGCGCCGCCAATTCAATAGTGGGCGTGCGCGGAACGGAGTATGTACTTATATACAGCCGTATGGGTGTAGAAAACTATGGTGATGAGGCGTCATTCACCCGTCTTTTGGTTATCGAAGGCGAGGTGCGTTTTGACGTGCATTCCGAGGACGACAGCGGAGATGTCGAGACCTTTGTAATTTCGCCTCTGGGTTTGGTTCGAATAACTGAAAATTTGCAAGGAGAGAGGGAGTACTTTGAAATTGAACATACCCCCGAGGCCTTTGCAGTAGCACTGGAAACATTGGACTTGACGATACTTGAAATACTCAGAGATGACCCTCGCGCAATAGAAATTAATCCGGAATTGTTCGCACACATAGATGACATAATTGAGCAGCGAATTGCAGAAAATGATGAAAGGGCAATGCGGCAAACATCAAGGCCGGATAATCAAATTATTTTTGGATCGGAGGCCGGTGAAGTTCTGCCAACGCTTCCTCATCCATCTACTGTGCCACCGGTTGCACCGCCGGCCGAGCAGCCTGCTGCACCACCGGCGGCTCCGCCTGTTGCACCACCTGTTGCACCACCTGCCGCGCCACCTGCTGCGCAACCTGCTGCGCCTCCGGCTGCACCACCTGACGCACCTCCGG
>WRHA01000288.1 GCA_009783395.1 Defluviitaleaceae bacterium | reverse complement strand
ACCTTGCGACCCTCTAGGTCGCGGCGGTTTTTGCTCCTCGCATTGCGACAAAAATCCTGCGCCCAAACAGTCAAGTTATTTCCGGACAGTTCCTTAGAGCCTTTATTTCTACACCAGCTTCTTCTTCCGCTCCAACGTTTTGTAAAAATTAACGCTTGTTGTTCGCAAAATTGTTGCATGATAGCCGGATTCTTTTATAAATACGCTTTCGCCGGCCGGGATTGCGCCGCGAAAATCGCCGTCAATAACAACCTGCGATGCCTGTTTGGCAACAACGCGAACCGCGTCGGAGGCATCAACCACCCATGGACGCGCACTTAAACTGTGCGGGCAAATCGGCGTAATAACAAACATTTTGCCCCCCGGCATAAGAATCGGGCCGCCCGCGGCAAGGTTATACGCGGTTGAGCCGGTTGGTGTGGAAACAAGAATGCCGTCGGCGCGAATCGTTGCCAGGCGTTGCTCGTTTACATAAACGGAATATTCGACAAGTTTTCCGGAAACGCCGATGCAAACGTCGTTTAGGGCGAGTCGCTGCTGAAGCGGGACGATTTTTTCCGCGCCAAACTCCGCCTCAAGCATCAGGCGTTTTTCCTCTATGAATTTGTCCGTAAGTACTTTTTCAATTGCGTCGATGCCGTGGGCGCGGTCGACGTCGGTTAAAAAGCCTAAATTTCCCAAATTAATGCCCAGCATAGGTATGTTGCAAACAGCGGCATAATGCGCGACACGAAGCATCGTGCCGTCGCCGCCAAGCACAACTATGCCGCAAAGCGGCTTGCCTTCGGAATCATGTGTATTTTCCGACTTCGAGACGTCTCGCGGATACGCAAATATGTCCACGGTGTCCAATGCACGCTTGGCGTGCATCGGGATTGCTTCAACGCAAACACCCCTGCCGCGCAAAAAGGTTTCGACGTCTCTCACGTATGCAAAGCAGGGGTCTTTATCTTCGTTCGCAATAATTTTTATTCGCTCGATCATTCCATCAGAAGGTCGCTTAAATCCAGCTCAAACGAATCCATGAAATCCGCCATGTCCATATCGAACATTGGCTCCGCCGCCGGCGTACCGATTTCGAGGTTGGGCGTGTTGCTTATCGAGCGGCGAAGAGCGCGGCGCATGGCACGATCGTTTGTTACAACATTATCGAAGGCCGCGTCGGTCCATTCTTCGATCATTTCATTAAAAATTGCAACGCGCTCTGAGCGAACGCGATGTTCGCGGAAATGATATTCCTCGTCGGCAACGGCTTCTTCGTCCAGCTCGGCAGATACAACGTGCATGATGAAAAGCATTTCATCCACTGCAAAAACATGGCTTGTTTCGCCTTCGTCGTACTCAAGCAATTCGTCCCATTCGTCCATGCGCCAGAGTTCATGCTCGTCAAAAAACTCCCAGAAATCAACGGCTTCGATTTCTCCTTCGTAATATATGCTAATCTCGCGGATTAGCGCGTCAAAATCCATATCGCCCTCGTTATAGGCAGAAACGGCCATTTCAAACTCGTGCCACTCGGTGTTATGCGCCGCCGCAAATTTTACTTCGCGGTCAACAAGGAATATTCGCACCTCTTCGAGATGCTCGGCGACGTCCTCTTCAAGCTCGGCCAGCTCTTCTGCCGACAGCTCAAAATCCGGCAAGTAAACATCCATCAGCAAATCGTACATCGGCTCTGCCGACCAAATTTCCGCGATGCGTCTGTCGGAAATGAAGTTTAGGCGCGTGGGATGCCACTGCATTTGCTGGCGAAACCCTGCGGCTTGCTCTTCAAGCATTGTCATGTCTTCATCGGACACCGAAAGACCGTGCATTTCGCCGCGCTGTAAAAGCATAAGTGTTTGCACAAGCGACTCAAGCGCGAACGCGTGCGATTCTTCGCTTGGCTGTACGCCTTCCATTTCGCTCATAAGCGTTACAAAATGAAAATCACTTTCTGCCACACGTTCGCCGTGAAAGTGCATTATTGTGCGACCGTCGAGCCAGCTCCAAATCCAAAGGCCCGACGCACCCAAAACAGCCAGCGCGATTATGGCAAAAATACTCTTTACAACAAGCGATCGCTGTTTTTTCGAACGTTCAATTTCGAGATTCTTTTGTTTTCTTTTTTTCGCATTTTCCGGATTGCGATTTTTTTCATTTTGCATTTTCAGCCACCTCTGTAATTTTTTTAAATATATTTTCCGCGTTCATATTATAACGCGCAAACAACTCCGCTCGTGTTCCCGTTTCGGGAAACACATCGGGAAACGCAAACGGCACAGCCGCTCGGCTTCGATTATCTCGAAGTCGGTTACATATGAGTTCTCCGACCCCGCCTATTTTTGCTCCGTCTTCGATTGTAAAGATAAAATCGTATTTTGCAAGTTCCGAAATTAAATTTTCATCGAGCGGCTTTACACAGCGCAGATTAAAAAGCGCGGGAGAAAAATTTTTTTCCTTCGTTTTTTCCTTCAAAAGAGAAACAACTTGCCGCGCCGTATCCAACATAACCCCAACGGATACAATAGCGATTTTTTCGCCGACATGCAAGGTTTGCGCACGCAAAATGTCGCACGGCGCGTCGAGGTTTTCGTCGGTTGTGTAATCCTTTGGGTAGCGAATGGCTACGGGGCCGTTGTGGGAAAGGGCAAATTCCAGCATTTTTTTTAGCTCCGCACCGTTTGCGGGCGCGAGAATAATCATGCCCGGAATGTGTGCGAGGAACGAAATATCATAAATGCCCTGATGCGTTTCGCCGTCGCCTCCAACCGCCCCTGCGTGGTCAATCGCGAAAACAACCGGCAAGCCCTGAATCGCGACGTCGTGGATAATCTGGTCGTATGCCCGTTGCAAAAACGATGAGTACACTGCAAATACGGGCTTCATTCCGCCCTGCGCAAGCCCTGCCGCAAAAGTTACCGCGTGTCCCTCCGCGATACCAACATCGAAAAACCGCTTGGGAAAACGCTCCTTAAAGGCGTAAAGCCCCGTTCCGTCGGGCATGGCCGCCGTAATTGCGACGATTCTTTCGTCACGCATGGCACAGCGGCACAGCGTTTTAGAAAAAACCTCCGTATATGAAATGCCTTGAAGATTTTGAGAGCTTTGTGCGGGCGCACCTGTTTCGACATCAAACTTCCCTACGCCGTGATACCCCCAGGGCGATTTTTCCGCAATATTATAGCCCTTGCCCTTGGTTGTTAAAGCGTGCAGAAGCACCGGGCCCTTCACACGCCTTACGCGTTTAAGCGCGAGAATAAGCGCGGGAATATCATGCCCGTCGATCGGGCCCACATATTTAAACCCCATTTCCTCAAAAAGCACACCGGGCAAAACAGCGTATTTAATAAGCCCCTTTGCCGATTCGATTCCGCGTGTAATTGTCTCGCCGAAAACAGACAGCTTGTCCATCTTCGAATGGAAATCCTTTTTCGCGCCGAGATAGCTCGGAGCGGTTCGCAAATAATTCAAATGCCGCGCAACCGCACCAACGTTTTTGCTGATCGACATGCCATTATCGTTTAAAACAACGAGCAAGTCCGTATTTGCGCGCCCGGCATTATTAAGCCCCTCGTAAGCGAGGCCGCCGGTAATCGAGCCGTCGCCCACCACAGCGACAATTTTGCTTTTTTCCTCATTAAAATCCCGCGCAAGGGCGAGGCCGAGCGCGGCAGAAATCGCCGTCGAGCTGTGCCCCGTGCCGAACGCATCGTGTTCGCTTTCGCAGGGCTTGGGAAAGCCGCTTAACCCGTCCATTTTACGAAGGGTTGAAAACCGCCCCTTCCGTCCCGTTAAAATTTTATGTACATATGCTTGATGCCCCACATCCCACACGATTTTATCCGCAGGCGTAGTAAAAACAGCATGAAGCGCGAGCGTAAGTTCAACAACGCCTAAATTTGAGGCCAAATGCCCTCCGGTATCGGATATGCTCGTTATGAGAAACTCGCGGATTTCGGCGGCGAGTTGTTCAAGTCCATCCACACCCAGTCGCCTTAAAGCCTTGTTCATAATTTTTGCCATTCGCTGAACACACAAATTCTTGATGAAATTCGTCGCCCGCGTTCCTTTCTTCGATTTTTCGCACTTGAGCCCTTATCCATTAGTAATTTTACGGCTTCACAACTCTAATAAGCCGGAAAAAAATGCAACGCCGCAACCGCAATAATAATGCCCAAAATCGCGCCGCCAAGCACCTCGAGCGGTTGATGCCCCAGCATTTCTTTCAATTCATAATTCGGATTTATGCCGTGTTTTTGAAGCTTGGCGAATAAAAAATTAATCGCCTCGGCGTGTAGCCCCGCGGCGCGACGAACCCCTGCCGCATCATGCATAACAACCATAGCAAGTGCCGCCGCTACGGCAAAAATCGGCGTACCAAAGCCCTCATAAAACCCAATGCTAAGCATCAGCGCGACAACAAACGCACTGTGCGAGCTGGGCATTCCGCCCGTGCTTGTAAGCATCGTAAGCGAAAACTTCTTCGTTCGCCACAAGTCGTACGGGATTTTCAAAATTTGCGCCAAAAACAAGCCGACAATCCCTGTTATCAGGTGTTGGTTTGCCAAAAAGTCCGAAAATCCTTCGGTCATGGCGCGTCAAAATGCGGCACAAGCACAAGCTCGTCCGCTTCTTTCTTCAGCACCAAAATTTCATCTTCATATGCGCGCAAACTTTCGCCGCATTCTTTGGCAATTTTCACGCCGTCCCTATACAATGCTATCGCATCCTCAAGCGGAGTTTGTGCATCTTCGACGCGCTCGGCTATTTCCTCAAGCCGATGCAATTTTTCTTCAAATGTCATGGGTTCGCTTCCTTTGAGCTTTTGTGGCATGGCTCCGCCCCCCTCTCAATTTTCGCAGAAACCGTGCCGTCGGCGAAAGTGATTTTTATAGTTTGTCCGTTTGCGAGGGATTTTACGCTTGTGATTGGCGCGTCGATTTCGTTGCCCCGCACAAGCGCGAAGCCGCGTTTGAACACGGCGTTGGGCGAGATTTTTTCCAAAAGTGCCTCGCGATGCGAGAGGGTTTTCCACTCGTTTGCGAGGCGTTCATTTGTTGCGCGGGTAAGATTTTGCAATAAAAACCGGGTATCGTCAAAATTTATGCGGAGTTTTCTTGTGAGTTCGTGCGTAAGATCGGATTGCAGGTCGCGGAGGTGGGCTGATGCGGCGTTTTGATCGAAAGCGGCGATTTGTGCGGCGGCGGTTGGGGTCGGTGCGCGGAGATCGGCGGTGAAATCTGCAATTGTATAATCGGTTTCGTGACCGACGGCAGAAATCACGGGGATTCTTGAAGCGGCGATTGCACGCGCAACGGACTCTTCGTTAAACGCCCACAAATCCTCGACGCTACCCCCGCCTCTGCCGAGGATTATAACGTCGGCTTCGCCATGCTCGTTGACCTCGCCGATTGCGCGAACGATGTCCGGCGCGGCATGTTCGCCCTGCACAATCGTCGGCGCGACAATTATTTTTACACAGCGGTTGCGCTCACGGATTATTCGAATTATATCTTGAACAGCCGCGCCTGTTGGGCTTGTTATTACGGCGATTGTTTTGGCAAACCGCGGGATTTCGCGCTTGCGCTCGTGGTCGAAAAGACCTTCAGCCTCAAGCTTTTCCTTGAGCTGTGCGAATGCAAGCTGTAAGCCGCCGATGCCTGCCGGCTCCATAAACTCGGCGTACAATTGATACTGCCCTGTTTTTTCGTACATGGATATTCGCCCGAAGACAACGACTTTCAGGCCGTTTTTCGGCAGAAAATTTATGTTTTCCGTGTGCGACGCGAACATTACGGCAGAAATAGCCGCACCTGCATCCTTCAGCGTAAAGTAAAAATGCCCGGAGGAGTGCGCGTTAAAATTCGATATTTCTCCTTCGATGAACAGCCCCGCCAAAAGCGCGTCGTTGTCCATCATTTTTTTTACATATTTATTAACCTGCGTGACGGAAAAGACTGTCTTCATTCGCCGCCCTCTTTTCGGGCGAGTTCTCGTGCAACGTTTCCAAGCACGCCGTTTATAAACGCGGGGGATTCGTCCGCACCGTATTCTTTCGCAAGCTCAACGGCCTCGTTTACCGCCGCGCCGGGCGGAACGTCTTTTTCGCA
>WRHA01000287.1 GCA_009783395.1 Defluviitaleaceae bacterium | reverse complement strand
CGGGACGTGAAGCCGGCGATGTCGACGACTATCTTCCGCTTCTTCATTTTCTTCGCGGAGATCCGGACGATGACGCCGACTTAGGGCTTATTGGCGAAATGCGCGCCACACTTGAATCTGTGTCATTCCCGACATCTTTAAACGTTTATTCCAGTGCGGCAGACATAGCTGCTTTTGTCGATGCAGTCACCGCGGCTATCGCCGCAGTGGATGATGCGAATTTCACCGCCCGCTTTGGCGATCTCTACGATTTATTCGATGAGCTGCACGCCGGAAGGGAATGGAATGATGGTGCCACAACGAATTTTAAAGGCATTCCTTTCTATATGAATCAATTAAACCAGCTTATTCGCACCTTTGCTCGTGCAATGAACGAAGGGCGCAATGTCGACGGCGAAACTATCCCCGGCTCGATTGGGCATCTGTTTGGATACGATGCAAACGGCAACAACAGAAACGCGCTGTTCTTCACTGCGTTGGATCCGCATACGAACAATGGCGGGCTTTTGGATGACCCGAATGACCCGTTTGCAAGCCTTAGGTTGTGGGTAATGTCCGAAGTCGACGCGCTCGGAAATCCGACAGGCGTTCCCGCTCGCGATGCGGACGGTAATTTCATTACTGTTGCCGACCCTAATCCTCCGGTTCTCGTTGATGCGCTGGGCAGTCCTGTTTTGGGTCCCAACGGTACGCCTATTTTGCTTACGGCAACGGATACTATGGGACGACCGCTTTTCACTGTTGATTACAGCCGGTTTAACGCGCTGAATTTCATGGTGAATCAAGAACTCATTGATAATCCCGATTTACTTGCCGCATCCAGCAACCACAATATCGGTCAAGCAAACAACGACATTATCCACGGATTTCTTGCTATCGCCAACGATAGCAGCCTGTTCCGTGAAGGTCGGCTTATCGATTTCATTATTGCGACAAGCAATCACCTCGCCGTTGATAACCACCAGGCCGCAAGGTTTCGCGAGAGCTATCACGAAATTACGACAGCGACACACAATCTCCGCCTGTCTGTAAAATCCGTGGACTCGGAAGAGGAAATGCTTAACCTTGTACGATTTAATGCCAAATTTATTGCGGCATCACGCGTAATAAACGTAATCGACACAGTTTACGACACGCTGATTAACAGATTGGGCAACTTCTAAAAAATCTGAATTTTAAATAAATCGGGGAAAACTTTAGTTTTCCCCGGGGCTTCATACATACAAGGAGGGAAAAACATGCGTGTCACTAATCACATGATTTTCGGAAATTCCATGAATAATATTTGGCGTAATGCGCGTCACCTTAACGGTCTTGTTACGCAAATCGAAACAGGAAAGCAGATTCAAAGGCCGTCCGATGATCCGCTTCTTTCGGCGAGAACGCTTCGTTATCGCACAATTTTGTCGGAGACGGAGCAATTTTTGCGCAACGCGCAACAGGGTATGGCTTGGATGGAAGTATCGGAAGCCTCATTTAACAGCATATTGACAGGAAGCGCAACGACGCCGTCGCTTATGCAACGCATCTATACGCGTTTGGTTGAAGGTGCACAAACGGGTACGCAAACACTTGAGGAACATCGTGCGATAGTTGCGGAACTCAGGCAGTATTTTAACCAAATGTTTGGCGTCGACATGAATCAAACATATTTGGGCAGATATGTTTTTTCCGGATTTCATACCGACCAGCCGCCGGTTTTAAAAGAGGATTGGCCGGGTCGCAGTTTTATTGTTTCCCAGGAGTTTAACCCTAACGTTATCGAGCGCGCAAAAGCCTTTTATCGCCCAACGCATACAAGTATGCCCGAATATATGTGGGCAAATATTATTAAACTGCCGTTTACGAACGTTGATTTTGAGTTTAACGTAAATGCCCTGGACCCCGCAGACCCGCCTCCGATTGGAGAAGCACCCGCAACCGGAATTTTCTTGGCTGACGGCACGAGATTGGACGTTATTACTATAGATTCGACCGTTTCAGAAGCGTATCGTCCGGAAGGTCTCGTAGTTCATCATTTGCGTGACACAGGCGAACTTATTGTTAGCGACGAGTTGCGGGATTTAATTTTTGCCTCCGGCGGGCTTCGCGTAGCTTACGAAAAAAACAACCTTGTTGCCGGCGAGCTTAACCCGATTGTTTACTTTGAATCGACGGAAGTCCTTAGTTTGGAGCGTAATGCCGACGGCGAAATCATCGACAGTGAAGCGGTTCGCTTTAATACACGCGGACATAATATCCAAATGGAAATTTCACCGATGTCATATATCACGATAAATACACACGCGAGGGACACGCTTACGGCGGATTTATTTGCAGATTTACGTCGACTCTTTGATTTTGTGGATTCGCTCACTCCGTCTGACCCCGGTGTAATTAGGGAGTACCTCCGCACGCATGGCGACGAGGACGGCAATCTTTTGACAGGAGACGCTTTGGACGCCGCGGTTGCTCGGTTCTTATCTGATGAGAGGGCAGCCTTTGCCGGCGCGGTACATCTTCGTTTTGACAATATGCTTAGAACGATTAAGGAACATACGGCGCAGGCACAGCGTCAGCATTCACAGCTCGGCGCGAGAATGGCGCGACTCGAAATGGTTACAATCCGCTTGCAGGAAGACGAGGTCGCATACACAGACCTTTTGTCTCAAAACGAAGATGCGGACCTTTCTGCGGCAATCATGCAAAAAGCGGGCGCGGAAGCTGCGTTTAACCACGCACTCAGGGCAATTGCAATGACAACACAGCTTTCATTGGCAGACTTTATAAACAGATAGATAGTAACGAGATTTATTTGGAAAAAATTAACCGTAAAGCGAGGGATTAATATGCGTTTAACAAATGTAATGATGACAAATACTACCCTTATGCACATCAATCGCAACATGCGAAATCTTGACAGGATTGTTAGGACAATTGAAACGGGCAAGCGGATTCAAAGACCATCGGATGACCCGATTGTTGCGTCACGTGCGCTTAAGTTTAGAACATCTGTGCATGAAAACGAACAATTCCAGCGCAATGTCGACCAGGGCTATGCTTGGATGAATGTTACGGAATCTACGTTTAATAACATTAACCGCGAATTGCTTTTTGAAATCCGCAATCTTGCAGTGCAAGGCGCGAACGGCGATAACAGCTATGCCGAAAAACAGATGATTATTCAAACGATGCAAGCGTTGTTTGATCAAATCGGCCATGAAATGAACGCGACTTTTGGCGGAAACTACCTTTTTTCCGGCTTTCGCACGGACGAACCGCCCGTTTTTACCGCCGATAACCAACGCGATTTTATAATAACGCAACACTTTGGCTTGGATGATGTTTCGAGAGAGATGTCGTTCCAGAGGCTTGTTGTGGATGGCGGAATCGGTATGCTTGAGTCTGTTTCGGAGCTTGTTCATGTGCTTAAACTTGCGTATACCGGGCTTTCCGGTCCGCCTGTTGTTCCGGGCTTCGAGGTCCGTGAGTTCAGTATTCACGATGCGGACGCATATCAGCCGCCTGCGACAAACGACGATGGCATTCCTGTGATGCATTTCATTCCCGAAACAGGCGAGCTTGTTTTGCACCGCGAAACTGCATCGACTTTCCCGCGTGAGGGCGTAAGTGTAACCTATCAAAAGCAAGGTTTCCGCGCAGGAGACATTAATCCTGCTGTTTATTTTACTGCGCGTGAAATCGTTGAGGCAACGCCGATTATCCCCACGGGAACAAATCTGGTTTACAACATTACGCAGTATTTTTCGCGTGCGGCCAGCATCGGCACGGATTTGGTAAATGGCGTTGAGATGCTTCAGTTCGCGCTGGTGTTTGACCCATATGAAACCACTGCACCCGGTTTACAGCCGCAACTTCCGCCGGGCGCGACAATTGACGGAAACATCGTAAACATTCCCGCGCATTTGTTTGAGACTCAGAGGAATATTTCGGTTACTTATGCCGTGGAAAATCCGCCTGCCGACCCGACAAATCCTGTGCATATCATGGCTGATATGCGTGTGCAGGGCGTGCAACTTGTTCGCGCACTTAACGCGCAAGGCGTCGCGTTGCCGCTTGATCAAGTTGAGTTTAACCGCTCGTTTGACATGCATAATCAGGGCATTGAGTACGAATTTTCAACGAATACGCGGATTGCCGTAAACTCGCTTGCAAAAAATGTTTTGACTGACAAGATGTTCGCAGACTTCCGCAGGTTTTTCGAGTTTTCGAATGCGATGCAAGTTTCCAGCAGAAGCGACCTTGAGCAGCATTTTACCGCGTACGGCGAAGCACAAACCCCACCTTGGACTGCCGAGAAAATTGAAGAAAACGTTAATGCTCAGCTTATTCGTGAAGGATCGATGGCAACTTATGCCCTTCACCGCCAGTTTGACAATATGCTGTTCCTGATTGATCGGCATTTGGATAATTCGACGCGTGAGCAAACGATGCTTGGCGCAAGAATGGTTCGCATGGAACTCGTACAAAATCGCCTTGAGGAAGACGAGGTAACTTACACGCTTTTGACCAGCGACAACGAGGACACGGATCTGGTTCACGCAACAATTTTGCGTTTTTCTGCAGAAGCACTCTTTATGGCGTCGCTTCGTGCGAACAGCGGAGTTGTGCAAATGTCGCTTGCTAATTTCCTTAGATAGAGAAAATTCGAAAGGAAACTGTTGTATGAAAAAAATGCAGACAAAGCACTTCGGAGAAATAAGCTATGAACCTGAAAAAGTCCTTCATTTTCCTGAAGGACTTCCCGGTTTTCCTGATGATAAGCATTTTATGCTTATGTCGGAGAACGAAGACGAGGAGCTGTTTTTTTGGCTTCAATCGATCGACAACGGCGATGTTGCGTTTACATTAATGGATGTTTACAAGGTTTTGCCGGATTACGACCCGAAAGTTGAGGAAGAAGAAATTGCCGCGCTCGGCGAGATTGATGACACCCCGCTTCTTATTTATAACATTGTGGTTATCCCCGATTATGTACGCCATATGCGCGTAAACCTTCTCGCGCCCGTTGTTATAAACCTTAACACCGGTTTTGGCAAGCAAATTGTTTGCGCAAACAGCAATTATTCCATCCGTTTTATGATTTTTGAAGAATTGGAGCGCGCCAAGAAAAAACTTGCCGCAGATAAAGCTGATGCTGGCACTAACGCGTAAGAAGGGCGAATCCATTGTAATCGGCGACGATATTGAAATTGTCGTTTTGGGGATTTCGGGCGAGCAAACACGCTTGGGTATTTTGGCTCCAAAGTCCGTTACCGTTCACAGGAAAGAAATTTTTGATCAAATCCGGAACGAGAACACCGAGGCAACGATGAACGTTAAAGAAAAATTACAGAAACTTGGAGGGAGCTTTTAAGCTCCCTTTTTTTATCGGCTAGTAAACTCTATCCGGCAATGGCGGGCGTTCTTTGCCCGCACCCTTCGAGACGTAATGTCCCTTGCCGCCGGATGTCCACGGTGCTCAATGCACGCTTGGCGTGCTATCCTCCTAAGCCGACATGAGCCGGGTTTCCGATCCATGACCCTCTGACTATGCCATAATCGTCAAACGAAATAACGAAATGTCTCCACCCCGATATGTGATACGAGATAACCATGTCCCCCGGACCCGGATTAAAAGATCTGAGCGTCGGAAAACCTAACTTTGAAATAACTTCATCTTTGGACAGTCCTGTAATTCGATAAGATACCGATTCCGTCATACTCCCTCGAATGCTAAGTATATTTGTGTACCACAGCGGGCGAATAAATGGCATAGGCACAAAAATTAACGATACCCTTAAAATAAGCACAAATACAATACTGCCGACCAATGCTTTCATAAAGAATTTTGACAGAGATAATGTCATTAAAAAAAACTTTAACAAACCGACTTCAGTTAGTTGAATTGTTTTGGTGTGATTGCTCATAAAATGTACCTCCTTTATTTATGTCAATATCGTTCAAGAACTGTTCAAAGATCTGTGCTATGCTTATCTTGCGCAGTCAAAAAAGGGGGGATCAGCCGAAATGGAAACAGAAAAACGAAGGGTGCGGTTTGACAGTGACCTTGGCATTGAAGCCTTGCATTTTGAAGG
>WRHA01000286.1 GCA_009783395.1 Defluviitaleaceae bacterium | reverse complement strand
CGCTTGGCGTGCCGTGCCGTGCCTATCGTCGGTCTGAGGCGGGCTCGGCTGTTCCTTCTTCTATTATGTGGGGAAGCGGCTCCATTATTGTTTCGGCCTCGAGCGTTTCGCGTGATTGTTCCACTCCGTTTACGCGTGTGATGCGCTCGGTAACGCGTGCCAAACCGGAGTGACCCTGCTGAATTATATTTGGAACGCCCCGTGGCATATCTGCATTGTGGCGCGTATCGGTGGGTGCCTCGATCGGTTCGTCGCGATGAATTTCATCAAATGTGCGAACGGAAAGAAGCGGCATTTGTGTGTAAATTTGAAGCGTCTCCCCGGGAAAAATATTTGATGTCGTGAGATCGTTTCGCCCCATAATTTCGTCAACACGCGTGCCGAACTGAATGGCAATCGAGCCCAAAGTATCGCCGTGCATAATGGTATAGGTGTAAAGTTGCTCGACGGTTTGGTCGAGGCGAAAATAAGCGGAGTCGGGCGTATCAAACTCAGTTTCATCGGGACACACATACATCGTTCGAATTTCCCAGCCTCCAACAAATTCCGCAGAAACTGTATTTTCATTCCACCAAGGCTCTTGAAGCATAAACTCAACGTGGTTCAAATCGGATTGCGTGCGAAGCAGGGCTTGTTGCTCGTTGTTTACATAAATTGCAAACGCCGCGATGTCGAACGTAAATCCTTCGCGGGTTATGCGAGCGATAATATCGCCGCGTGCTTCGCGATTTCGTGCGGCAGTTCGGGTGGCCTGAATCGTAACGCGCTGATCAACCCGCACGCGCACGTTTCCGCGTTGCGCTTGCAAACTAAGCAAAGCCTCTTCGTGAAACGCCTCGGAGGTCAAATCTTCCATAAGCGCGATATATCCAATGAATTCATCGTCCAAATAAACCGCAAACGCGTTGTCAACAAGCAAGCCCCGCACAAACCAAATCGAAAGCGCGATAATAACAATCCCCGCGACACTCCATCCCACAACATTAAGAATTAGCGGGTTAATACGAATGCGAGTGATCCGGCGGAGCATATTGTTCTTGCGCCTTCCTTTGGGCTGTGGCGGCATAGGTCCGGGCCGTTGGGGTCTGCGTTTTTTTGGAAAATCGCCCGGCCTTAGCGGCGGAGGCGGTGGCGGAATCGGCACCCTGCGCGGTTCGGGATTATCTCGCGGTACAGCAACAGGCGCCGAATCAGGTGCAGATCGACGTCCTTTTTTTTTCCCTTCGGGCGCATCAGGTGCAGATAAGTCTATGGGTTTCGGCAGTGATGCAAACGATTTTTTTGTTTCTTTCGCCATGTAGCACCACCCTTTTCAGAATTTATCTTATATCTAAAACTTCGCGACTCTCCAAGTTTGCGGAAAGCAGCATTCCAATGCGGAGTTCGTAAACGTCGAAAACGTCGGGGCGTATAAAGTAGGAGGCGTAGCCATCCTCGAGACGGAGTGTAATTTCGCTAAAGCGTTCGGTTATACGAATTTCGCTCAAGCGACCTTCCGCTGTGCCAAATGTGCCGAGAGCGGCGGCGCGGGTGATTGTATCGTTGTATGTTTCGACGGTTACTGCGTCGCCGATGCGAAGCTCATGGAGATTTGTAAGCCGTGCGTCGTTGCGTGAAAATTGGGTTTCGGAGAGAATTCGCAGTTCGAAGCTGTCGCCGCCTTGGCTTTCTATTGTAAGAATGGGATCGGGATATTCGGCGAAGTCCGTGATAACGCCTTGGATTACGCGTTCGCGCTCGGCGATTGAATGCGCCGAGAGGCTAACAATGTACCCCCGCGCGTCAACAAGTGCGGCAACCGTCATGCCTTCGCGCAGGAATGGAACCGGCCGCTGTGTGTTATCAATCGTTACAACGGCATTTTGTGCAACGGGGAAAATTTCTGTGCCGATTGCGGATTCTATGCCCACGCGTGAGTCGAGGTGAACGCTCGTGATTGTGCCGGAAACGGTTGTTGTTACGCCGATGTCGGCGGCTTCGGGTTCTTCTTCCGCGAGGGCGTTGTTGAAAACGACGGCCATTTCCGCACGTGTGAAATGTGCGACGGGGTTCATGTAGCCGCCCGCGCCTTGAATTATGCCGAGATCACGCGCATGGTATACATAGCGTCGAAACGCGTGTGAAATTTGCGCGTCGTCTCGGAAAGGCTCCGGCGGGGGCAATGAAAATTCCTGCGCCGCCTCGCTTTCATCCACAAGACGCACAATCCAAGCCACGGCTTGCTGGCGCGTAATATAAGGTCGCTGTTCTGTTGTGTCGACGCGTGTCACAAAGCCACGAACGTCGTCGGTGGTTATTATTTCGCGATATAACAAAAACGCGATTTCCCTGTCAACGGTGCGGCTCCAGCTCGAATATTCCGCCGCCATCTCGTCCAAAAAGGGAAGCCACGTTTCAAAAGAACGCGCAAAAAGCGCACGGTCGCTTTCAGGCAAGCCGTGCGTTACATGGCGAAATCCCGCTGCGACAGCGTAAATTTGCGCCGCTTCGAATTTATTTATACGCCGCCCGGGGTGAAAATTATTTCCCGCATCGCCGACCATAAACGAGCCGTTTTCCGGGTCTGAAACCCAGTTTATTGCGTCGAAGGCGAAATGTGACGCAGGCACGTCGCGAAATGTCTGCGTTTGCGCAAGTGCGGGCACAGCATGTGAAATCAATAAAACTGCGGACAGCATAATTACGATTATTTTTTTCATGGCGAGTCCTTTCTTTGAATGGGAGAACAAAGGAATGCCCTGCAATTTATGGAGCGTACCGCCGCTTTGGCGGATGTTTCGTCGGCGAAATATGCAAAAACAGCGGAGCCCGTGCCGCTCATTTCGGCTCCCTCCGCACCAAGTGATTGAAACCGCAAGATTAAATCGGAAATTTCAGGGAAGTGCGTAGCGGTAATCGGCGTAAAAACATTGTACAGTGATTTTGCAATTTGCGAAACGATTTTTTTGTCGCAAGCGTCTAAAAATTTTTCGCGTGCTTGCGCGTTATTAAAATTTTTTGCATTAAGCCGGGCGAAGGTTTCGGGAGTGGAAACGTGGATTTCGGGTATGGCGATTACGATATAACATGGCGGATGCGGCTCTGTCGGCGTAATTTTTTCGCCGATCCCCTCAACTGTTGCCGTGCCGCCTACCAAGCAAAACGGTACATCCGCACCAAGCGTCTTTGCGATTTTCAAAAGACGCTCGTGCGGAATTTGTAAATTAAACAGCTCATTTATCCCCGCGAGAGCCGCGGCGCAATTGCTGCTTCCGCCCGCAAGCCCGGCACCGGCAGGAATTCGCTTAGTCAGAACAATGTCGATTCCCTCGCGGATGTCGCATTCGCGAACAAGCGCGTCTGCGGCTTTCACGACGAGGTTTCTCCCGTCCGTTGGGAGGGTAAGGTCGCTGCATTTTAGGTGTACGCCTCGCGCTGTTTTTGAAATAACCAGCTCGTCGTGCAGGCTTACGCTTTGCATAACGGAGAAAATATCATGATAACCGTCGCTTCGCTTCGCGAGAACATCCAAAAACAGGTTGATTTTTGCATATGCCCGTATTTTCACAAAACCCCCGGTGGGAAACCGGGGGTTTTCGAGGGGGGATTTATGACCTCGTGTTTGCACGCGAGGGGGGTTAGCGTTTCGAGAACTGAGGCGCACGCCTTGCGCCTTTGAGTCCGTACTTTTTGCGCTCTTTCATGCGCGGGTCGCGGGTTAAGAATCCTGCTTTTTTAAGCGCGGCGCGAAAATCCTCGTCCGCGATTAGCAGTGCGCGGGATATTCCGTGACGAATCGCACCTGCTTGCCCTGTGTATCCGCCGCCGAAAACATTGACTTTTATGTCAAATTTCGCCGTTGTTCCCGTAAGTTCAAGCGGCTGGCGCACAATGAGTTTTAGTGTGTCAAGTCCGAAATAATCGTCTATTTCGCGCTTGTTTATTATAATTTTGCCTTTGCCGGGGGCGAGATATACGCGTGCAACCGCGCTTTTTCTTCTGCCCGTGCCATAATAAGAAACTGCAGCCATAAGCTTACTCCTTTATTTAACATTGAAGATTTCCGGGTCTTGCGAAAACTACACTTCGAATCACACTTCGAATTACACTTCGAGGACCTCGGGCTTTTGCGCTTGATGATTATGCTCGGAACCTGCATAAACGTGAAATTTTCCGAACATTTTGCGACCGAGATTGTTTTTCGGAAGCATTCCTTTAACGGCGTGCCAAAGTACAAACTCGGGCTTCTTGCTAAGCATGTCCTTGAGTTTGGTCTCTTTTCTTGCGCCGATGTAGCCGGAATTTCTTACATAGGTTTTTTGGTCCATTTTGCGACCGGTTACAACAATTTTGTCCGCGTTAACGACTATCACGTGATCGCCGGTGTCTACGGAGGGGCTGAAAGTGGGTTTATGCTTCCCCCGTAAAATGTGTGCGATTTGCGTGGAGAGACGCCCCAGATTTTTGCCTTCGGCATCGATTACGAACCATTTTCGCGTAACCTCATGGGGTTTTGTAATGTGGGTAGTGCGCATTTCATTACCTCATTTCATAGCAGTTTTACATATTACATCAAAGATCCATACAAAATAATCTTAATCGGGGCTAAGATGCAATGATAGTAAAATATTTCAATTGAATTGTCAAGAAAAAAATATCAAACAAGCGTATCCGGCTTCGTATTCGGCTTCGAGACGAACACTCAAACAATTCGTGGGCGTCCCCGGTGCCCCCCGGTGTCCACTGCGCGCGCCGCGCTATTTTGCGTATTCTATGGCGCGGGTTTCTCGGATTAGGCTTACTTTTATTTGACCGGGGTATTCAAGCTCTTCTTCGATGCGCTTGGCGACTTTTCGGGCGAGGATCGTTAGTCGGTCGTCGCCTACCACGTCGGGGAATACTACGATGCGAAGTTCGCGGCCGGCCTGGATTGCGAAGGATTTTTCCACGCCTTCTTCGGCGTCTGCGATTGCTTCAAGGTTTTGCAGACGCTTGATGTACGCCTCGAGGGTTTCGCGGCGCGCACCGGGGCGCGAGCCGGAAATAGCATCGGCGATTTGTGTAATTATTGAAATAATATTGGTGGGTTCGACGTCGCCGTGATGGGCTTCTACGGCGTTTATTATCAGGTCGGACTCTTTATATTTTTTGCACAAGGCCGCGCCGATTGAAATGTGCGAGCCTTCTTGTTCGTGGTCGACGGCTTTGCCTATGTCGTGCAGGAGACCGGCGCGTTTTGCAAGCGCGATGTCTGCGCCAAGCTCGCCCGCGACGAGCCCGCATAAATAGGCCACTTCAATGGAGTGCTTCAGCACGTTTTGGCCGTAACTTGTGCGGAATTTCATTTTGCCCAAAAGGCGCGTTAGCTCGGGATGAATGCCATGAACACCGGTTTCGAACGTTGCGGCTTCGCCTTCTTCCTTGATTTGAATCTCGACCTCGCGCCGCGCTTTTTCCACCATTTCCTCGATGCGAGTCGGGTGAATGCGTCCGTCGAGAACGAGCTTTTCGAGGGCTATTCTGGCGATTTCGCGGCGCATGGGATCAAACCCGGAGAGAATTACCGCTTCGGGTGTGTCGTCGATTATTAAATCTATGCCCGTTAGGGATTCGAGTGCGCGTATGTTGCGCCCTTCGCGCCCGATTATGCGCCCTTTCATTTCGTCGCCAGGCAGATTTACTACGGAAACCGTCGTCTCCGCAACGTGGTCTACCGAGCAACGCTGTATCGCCGTCGCCAGTATTTCCTTGGCTTTCTTGTCTGCTTCGGATTTTGCTTTAAGCTCGATTTCGCGTATCATTTTTGCGGATTCGAACCGTGTTTCTTCTTCTATTGCATTTTTCAGTTCTTGCTTTGCTTCGTCGCGTGACATTCCCGCGATTTTTTCCAGTTCTCGGTGTTGGTTTTCGAGGGCGTTTGCTACAATTGATTGCTGTGCCTCGAGTTTTTCTGCCTTCTTCTTTACTTCCTCTTCTTTCTCACTTTGCTTTTCGATTTTCCGGTCTAACACTTCTTCTTTTTGCAACAAGCGTTTTTCCAAACGCTGCAACTCGTTTCTGCGCTCTTTCGCGTCTTTTTCAGCTTCGTTTTTGGTTT